>WFSF01000127.1 GCA_015486155.1 Armatimonadota bacterium | reverse complement strand
CTGCCGCTGGAGGCGGTGGGGGCGGAGGTGACTTTCGTGGCGGAGGCGGTGGAGGGGAAACTGGTGAGCGAGGTCCTGGAGGAGCGGCTGGAGGACCTCTCAGGGCCGGGAACAGAGGTGATGGCCGTCGGTCCCGCGCCGATGCTGAGACAGGTGGTGAAGGTGGTTGGGGATTCGCTGCCCGTCCAGGTCTCGCTGGAGGAGCGGATGGCCTGCGGGGTGGGGGCGTGCCGGTCGTGTGTGGTGCCGGTGAAGGGAGAGGACGGGGTCCTGTACCGGACGGTGTGCCGCGACGGGCCGGTGTTCGGGGGCGGGGAGATCGCATGGGAGCGTCTCCTCCGGTGAGCGGCCCCGATCTGACAGTGCGCATAGGAGCGCTCACCCTGAAGAACCCGGTGATGGTGGCCTCCGGGGTGTTCGGGTACGGGGACGAGTTCCGCGGGCTGGCCGAGTATGGGGAGCTGGGGGCCCTGGTGCTGAAGACGGTCACCCGGGAGCCGCGCCCGGGAAACCCACCGGCCAGCCGCACCGCCGAGACCCCCGCGGGAATGGTGAACTCCATCGGGCTGGAGAACGTGGGGGTGGAGGCCCTGATCCGGGATAAGCTGCCCCAGGCGCTATCCTATGGGACGGCGGTGATCGCCAGCATCGCGGGCGACACGCCGGACGACTTCGCGGCCTGCGCCGAGCTCCTGGACGAGACGCCGGTCTCCGCCATCGAGCTCAACATCTCGTGCCCCAACGTGCGGCGCGGAGGCATGGCCTTCGGGGTGGACGCATGGGCGAGCGCGCAGGTGGTGCGCGCGGTGCGCCCGGCGACCAGAAAGCCGTTGATCGCCAAGCTGACGCCCAATGTCACCGACATCGCCGCCATCGCCCGCGCCTGCGCGGCGGCGGGGGCGGACGCGGTCTCCCTGGTGAACACGTTCTCGGCGATGGTGATAGACGTGGAGGCGCGCCGGCCGCTGCTGGCGGCCAACACCGGGGGGCTCTCCGGGCCGGCGATCCGCCCGGCGGCGGTGTTGCGCGTGTTTCAGACGGCGCGGGAGGTGGAGGTCCCGGTGATCGGAATGGGAGGGATCTGGAACGCCTCCGATGCGCTCGAATTCATCATCGCCGGAGCCAGCGCGGTGGCGGTGGGCACCGCGCTCTACGCGGACCCGGCGGCTGGGAACCGCGTGCTGGAGGGAATCCGGGAGTATCTGGTCAGACACCATCTCGACTCACTTCGGGAGCTGATCGGGTCGGTGAGGCTGCACGGGGAGGGGGCGTCGGCGGCCGGCTGAGGAGGCCGCCCGCAAGTTTCTGTGCTTCCGCTTTCTTGGAAAGGTATACGGCAGAGTAGTGTCGAACCGCGTTGGCGCTGAGGGGTCAGCGAAGGGGCGCATCATGGCAGACGAAGAGCGACAAGAGCCGCCGGCAGGGAGGGGGGCTGCCAAGGTCCGTCTGTCCTGTCCGGGCGGCATGGGCCAGATGACGGCTTTCCTGATCGCGGCGGTGCTGGTGGGGGCTTTCTTTCGCCTGAGCGCGCCCAACATCGGCGATCCGGACAGTTTCTACCACTTTCGCCATGCCGCCATCTACGCGGAGAGGGGAATCACCTATTCCCGGTTCCCGTGGCTGGTGTACTCGGTGATCAGCCGGTACTCGGCGGACCTGGGATATGGATTCCATCTCCTGCTGGTGCCCTTGACCTATCTCCCCAATCAGATCCTGGGGATCAAGCTGGGGGCGGTGCTGGAGACGGTGATCACTCTGGTGTTGCTCTTCCTGGTGTTGCAGCGCCACCGGATGGCGTTTTGCGGCGTGTGGCCCTTCGCCGTCTATCTGCTGGGTCCGCCGATGACCTTCACGTTCCTGATGACCCGTCCGCAGACCCTTACCATGGGGCTGTGTGCGATGCTGTTCTCGCTGATGGTGAGAGGATCGGCCTGGGGGGTGTTGCTGGCGGCGGCCGCCATCTGCTTCTTTCACCTGAACGTTTTCGTGATAGTGCCCGTGATCGTGGTGGTGGTGGGGGTG
>WFSF01000126.1 GCA_015486155.1 Armatimonadota bacterium | reverse complement strand
TGTACTTGTAAGCCCAGTGGTCTGCCCCCACATCGCTGAAGGTCGCCGTCTCCGGCCCGGTCGGCACGTGCTCATCCCCTCCGGCAAGTGCCCGCGAAATATACACCGCCATCTGATCCCGCGTCACCGGCAGCGTGGGCCGGTAGGTCCCATCATCGTACCCAGCCACAATCCCTGCCGCTGCACAGGCCTCGACTGAGTCGAAGGCCCAGTAGTCGGAGAGCACGTCCGAGAAGGTGGCGAGGCGCTCGTCGGCCGGCCCCTTCAGCACGCTGGCGCCGAAGGTTACCACGTAGATGGTGTTCGGGTCGGCCGGGTCGAACTGCACCCGCTGGGGATTGCTGAACGGGAAACTTTCTATCGGCCGCCAGGTGTCTCCGTTGTCCTTGCTGAGCCAGAGGGAGTGACCCGGCGCGCCCTCGGTGAGAGTCATGTACACCCATCCGGGACGGGCAGGATGAAAGTAGGCTCCGAAGTGCTGGGGGCCCTCCCGGGCCACCCGCTCCCAGGTCACGCCTCCGTCGGTGGTGCGATAGAGGCCGGACTGACCGCTGGGATTCGGCCAACCCCAACCGTCGGCCGCGCCGAGGAAGATCACGTCACTGGAGTCGGGCGAGACCGCGAAGTCCTTGGGCCAGACGAGGTCCAGGTCCGCGGTGATGTTCTCCCAGGTGTCGCCGCCGTCGCGAGAGCGATAGAGCCCGGCCCCGCCGTGCAGGAACTCCCCGTTCACCTTCTTCGCGGTGATCAGCGCGAACAGCGTGCCGTCCGGGTGGAGGATGACGCGGTACACCCGCATGTTGTCGGCCGAGCCCAGGCCGTTGTTCTTGGCGGTCCAAGTGTGTCCGTCGTCGGTGGACTTGTAAACGCCGTGCTCGAACATGCCCACATACAGAGTCCGATTGCCCGCGGGGGAGTTGGGGTCCACCACGATGGAGGTGGCCGGGGCGTCGGGCAGGCCCGTGGCCACCACCTGCCAACTCTCCCCGTAGTCGGTGGAGACGGCCACTCCGCCGGGGCCGTAGGAGGTGTGCCGCTCGGAGATGATGTTGTCGTTGGGGATGTCGTGGATGGTGGAGAAGGCGCCCCAGATCTTCCCCGGGATATCGGGGTCGAAGGCGAGTTCATAGCAGGTATTGGTCCAGGGCGGCCGCTTGTCCTCCTCCCACCAGATCCAGCTCTCTCCGGCATCCAGCGAGCGCGCGAAGCCGATGTCGGTGTAGCAGATATAATGCCGATTGGGGTCGAAGGGGTCAATGTAGTAGTGCCAGGTGGTGGTGACCACCAGGCCGTTGCACAGCCAGGCCGTGCCCGGACCCGGATCGGCTCCGGGGGCGGGGATGGTGAAGGCGCTGGACCAGTGGGCCCCGCCGTCGTGGGTTACGTATGCGCGCATCCCATCTACGGTGATGATGCGGTCCGGGTCGGAGTCACAGATCGCCGCGTCGATGGGCGCCTCGGGCCAATCCCGGCCCAGAGTGGCGGTGATCCAGTTGGGGGTGACGTTATAGGGATCCCCACGGGGATCGGAGTAGAATGTGGCCGTCCAATTATCCCCGGCGTCGTCGCTGCGGTAGACGGTGCAGTGGTGAGGCGGCCAGAAGCCGGTGCTGGTGTTGGTGGTGTAGACGGTGTCGGGTTGGGCGTTGGTGCAGAGCACCTGCTGGTACTGGGCGATGGAACCGTCGGCCCACTCGTCATAGGCCTCGGTGTCCTTGTTGATGCCATTGCCCATCGCCGATTCCCAGGTCTCGCCCCGGTCCAGCGAACGGTATACGCCGCCGGCGAACTCGCCTCCCTCGACCCAACTGGGGATGATGCAATAGAGCCGCATCTGGCTGCCGGAACCCCCACCCGCGAAGTAGCGAATCTCGGTGGAGGGAAGCCCGGAGACCTTGGAGGTCCAGGTGTAGCCGCCGTCATCCGAGCGCCAAATGCCATCGGTGGTGGCGACCACCATCGCTCCTCCGGCGGCCGGCTCGATGAACAACCCGACGTCCTCGCCCGTGGGGCCGGAGCAGGTATGCCAGGTGGCGCCCCCGTCCCGGGTGATGGAGGCGCCGGTGGACGTCCCCACCAGGATCACCGATGGATCGTAGGGGGATACCTCGATTTCCCCGAAGAGTCCCTCCGGGGCCCCGGGCACCGATTCCCAGGTGCGCCCTCCATCGTGGGTGACCTTCAAAGTGCCCCACCAGCCGCTCGCCGCGTAAATGGTATTGGGATCGGTGGGATGGAAGCCGGGCCGGCAACGGGTATTGCTGGTGAGCTGCATATGATCAATCAGCTCCCAGGTGACTCCGCCGTCCCGGGAGATGTAGGCCCCCGACATGTCACAGTTGAGCATCATCAGGTCCGGGTCGGCCGGGCTGATGGCCGGGGAGAACATGCCACCGCCGCCCGAGAGGCCCACCGGTTCCCACCCGTTGATGGGAGTGGCGGCCCTCGCCGCGGGCGCGGCTCCCCACACCATCGCCAAGCCCAACACGACCACCACCGCGGCCAGCGATATCGCTTCGCCGGCCCGGCCCCCTCTGCGTCCAACGATGGGAGTGAGGATTCCCATATCAATCCTCCTCGTCGCGGCCCCAAAGGAGACGACACGTTCTTTGCGCCCTTGAGGGGCTGCTGTTTTCCCTCTTGTATCCTACCACAACAGTAGAGGCTATTTCATAACCCTATTAAAGTAGGAAAGAGAGGACAAGATGAGGCCTATGAGTCATGGAGGTGAGACTCATGGCTCGGAGGCGATTTCTCACGGACGAGATGTGGGAGAAGATTGGGCCGTTGTTGCCGGAGATGCCCAGGAATCCAAAGGGTGGCAGACCATGGCGAGCGAATCGGGAGGTACTAGAGGGAATTCTGTGGATTTTGCGTACCGGGGCTCCCTGGGCGGACCTACCGAAAGAGTATCCCAGCCCTTCCACCTGCTGGCGGCGTTTGCGTCGCTGGGAAGAAGAAGGGGTATGGCTGGAGGTGTGGCGGACCTTCCTTGTCCAGCTGGACGAGAAAGCGATCCTGGACTGGCAGGAGGCCTTTCTGGATGGGAGCTTCGCACCCGCCTGGGAGCCACCAAGCGGGGCAAGGGCACGAAATGGATGGTGGTGGTCGACGGCCAGGGTCTTCCTCTGGGAAGCCAACTTACCTCGGCATCGCCAGCCGAAGTCACCCTCGCGGAAGCGACCCTGGAGCCGATCCCGGTAGAGGCACAGCCGGAGCGGGTAATCACCGACAAAGCCTACGATTCCGACCATCTGCGGGTGGCACTTTCCAGCCGCGGCATGGAACTGATCTGCCCCCATCGCACCAATCGCAGACGGCCCAAAACCCAGGACGGCCGCAAGCTGCGTCGCTATCGCCGACGCTGGAAAATCGAACGCACCTTCGCCTGGCTCGGCAACTTCCGCCGCCTCGTGGTCCGCTATGAACGCCACCTCCTCATGTACGCTTCCTTCTTCCATCTCGCCTGTTGCCTCATCCTCCTTAGAGGGGTTATGAAATGACTTCTAGGTTGTTTCGCGCTTCGAGGCGAGGATGGCCTTCGGCCCACAAGACTGCGACCGCCTCAACCTCCAACACATTCCCGGTTCGTAGGAACACCAGCAGCATACGCCAGAGGTGGCGGCCGGGCCATACAATTTCGAGGTATTTCTCCCAATGGTCCACTGACCGCGCCTCAGCGCCGTGTTGCTGCGCGAAGGCCTGTGCCAACTCGAATGGTCTTCCCACGCACCTGCTCCATGCGGACCGTTCCCGGGATGAACTCACTTCGGAAAAGTCCACCCAAGGTACCATTCCGATCCTCCGCCAAGTCCCCACTGCGGATTTGCCAGTGCGGGACGAGGCCCGGCAACGGGCTTCCACCACGGAACCTTGACCCGGACCACCGCATTTGGTACCTCGGGCATTTGCAACGCGGACTTCGCCATCCAATAGTTCTTACCATATGGTTCCCCCAAGCCTCGCGTCAGCCATCGGCTCGCAGGGTTGGACTTCGGCCCAACGTACCTCCAGAATGGCTGAAAGCTTCCCTCGGCAGCTGCGGGATTGGTGGCTACGATGCCCAGTATCGCGCCCGATGCAATCCCTATCCTTCTGCTGAAACCCGCATACTCATCGCACGGGTCGTTCCAGTTGGGACTCCAGGCTCCGAACGTTGCTCCCGTGATCACGCCGCCGGCCGTCGCCTTCGCCGACATCTTCAATTGTCGCCTGGAACTGTCGCCACTGCTCCCGGCGCCTATTCTCCTTCCTGTACCGATGCTCTGTCATGGTTCCCTCAGAAAGATCCCTCCAAGCGCACCCGCTGCGCATACCAGCGACCATGCCACGGTCCATCCGATTGATTGCCTTTCGAAATAGGCATGCAGGGCCAGTATGAGTCCCGCAAGGAAACCCACCAGCGCCGACGCGTGTAGGGGGGATCTGACCGCGTCTCCCGCCCATCCGACAAAGTGAGTGGCAGCGTATATCATCCTCCACAGGCAGAGGACTATGATCACGATGACCACCACACCAACAACCAGTTCAGTCACCGTCCATTACCCCGGTTGGTTGGATGTCAGTAGGCAGATAGGTCTACCTTCGTCTACTCCCTTACGCACTTGTATGTCGAGTATGCTGTGCTGATGACGGTAATGGCCAAGTTAGCCCGACCTAGCAATTTGGCAACCCGCGCCCCTCGGCGCGCTGCTCTCCACATGTATCTCTTCAGGTCGCGCATTATGGGTCCTCTCCCCCAGAACGCTGGGTACGTGAAGGCGTCCATCGCCGCCGTCTTGTATCGGCGTTCAGCGGCCCAGGCTGCTACGCCTGTTAGGTTCAAGCCGATGGCTATCGGGTTGACGTTGTTCCGCTTCCTGTTGTTGCAGAGACCACTATGGCCTTCAGGCAGAAACGCCTTGGGCTTTCGCTGTCGAGAGGGGGCTCCTGGCGTCCCGGTGGTCCTCGCGATCCCTACCCACGTGCCGGCTGTCTCAACCCAACCACGAGGGAGGCCCGATACTTCGCTTGCCATGCATTTCACGAAGGCCCAGCCACGAGCCAACCCTTGTGGGTCAATGAATGCCGTAGGACCATCGTCGACATACACATACCAGTTCATCCCATTGCCCGCGGGGTCCTGACTCACAAACCTCCCCAGCTCCGGCCAACCCCTAAGCCCTGCGGGCCGGGGTCCCGGTCGGGCACCGCCCGACCTAGGGATAAAACCTCGCGCCCAACTGCAACAGCCCGCTCGGGTCGGTAATGCCTGTCCGCCATAGCCTTGGCGACGGCGGATACCCCCAGGCGTCCGGGCCTGCCCTGAGCGCAGCCGAAGGGTGATACGTGTCCGTGATGGTCGCCGAGTCGTTCACCAGGCCTCTCGCGCTGTGGTCCGAGTGATATCCCATATCTCGAGGGCCACAATCTGACGCCTAGGAGCCACCGCTCACTCTTTTCCGATCAAGAGCCAAAGGATGACTACGAGACACCCGAGGAGGACACCCGTCAGGAACACGCCTGTCATCTTCGCCACCGCGCTGTCGTCATGCACCGTCAGCATTGCCCACTGCGCCAATCCCAACCCGACCGCGCTAGCCACGAGAGAGAACGGAACCAGATAGGATGCACCCAATCCAATGACGCCTAGCACCGCAAGCGTCGAGCGTATGTCGAAGCGAACCATCAGCAATAACGTGCCAATCCCGGCGATGGCGACTGCGGGGGGCCCGCAAAGCACCACAGTCGCGAGTAGCTTTACCAAGCCCATCTTCACTCCTATCTCCTCATACCATCGGCCCCCCATAGTGGTGGTGCTCTTGGCAGACGTTGAACCAGCCCCAGGCGTCCAGTTGATACGTGTCCGTGATCGTCGCCGAGTCGTTCACGAGACCCCACGCCGTCCTTTGGGTATTGTATCTGCCTCAGCCGGTTCTCATGACGCGGGCTGGGATCTCCTTGTCCTTTCGCTCTCCCGGCCACGCTTGCGGGAGTATCCAACAGCGATGAGCCAGGCGACGCCTCCAATACAAATGGTCCGCCATAATCCTCCGTCAAGCTCGGCGCTTCTCCACACTAGAACCATGAATAGGACCCCCGGCAACAGCCCCCCCAGCACACCAGCCAGAGTCATCCCTCGGGCAAGGCGCAGGGACACCAGGGTCCCCGCAATCACTCCTCCCGTCAAGGCTACTATATCTTCCCAGATCTCACACGCAGCATGCTGTCTGAGTAACGAGGGCGTTGTGCCGGCCAGAT
>WFSF01000125.1 GCA_015486155.1 Armatimonadota bacterium | reverse complement strand
GATCGACATCATCCCCCCCGACCGGCCCTTCTCCGTGGCCGCCTACCAGGAGCTCGCGGACCGGGCGATCCAGGAGATCTGGGCGAGAGGAAAACAGCCGATTCTGGTGGGCGGCAGCGGCCTCTACGTAAGAGCGGTGCTGGGCGGGCTGGACATCCCCGTCGCCCCCCCGGACCCGGAACTGAGAAAGAGGCTGGAGGCGGAGGCGCGGAGGCGGGGCTGCGAATACCTGTACTCGCTCCTGGCCTCCGTGGACCCCGTCGCGGCCGCGCGCATCCACCCCCACAACGTCCGCCGCGTCATCCGGGCACTGGAGGTGTTCCAGCAGACCGGCCGGCCCATTTCCGAGTGGTGGAGCCTTGACGACGCCAGAAAGGGCAAGTACAATACCCGACAGTTCGGGTTGACCGCGCCGCGGGCGGACCTCTACTGGCGCATAGACGCCCGCGCGGACGCCATGATCGCCGCCGGTCTGGTCGAGGAAGTGCAGAGATTGCTCGACCAGGGATATGGCGAAGGTTTGACCTCCATGCAGGGCCTGGGCTATGCGCAGATCGCCGCCCACCTGCGAGGTCTCTTGTCTCTCGAGGAGGCGGTGGACAGAATGAAGCGGGACACCCGGAGGTTCGCCAAGCGGCAACTGACCTGGTTCCGCGCGGACAAACGGATCGAGTGGATAGACATCACGCAGTACCGCGACGCCGCCGACGTGGCGGCGGAAATCGAAGGCCGATGGGAAAGCAAGTGACCTTTGGGGGCAAGTACAAGCGCACGAAGCCCGGTGGGCCGCTCCGGCCCGCCTCGCCGCGCGCACGGTGTGGGGGGATATTCTGATTCAGGACCCGAGCAGCGGATAGACGAGGACAGAGGCGCCGGAGCCAGACAAAACCGCTCCGACGCCTTTTTTCGTTCCCGCGGAGGCCTGACAGGAGCAGGACGATGGTGCGCTTCACGAAGATGCACGGGCTGGGAAACGACTACCTGGTGGTGGAGGCCATGTCGCGCCCGCCGGAGGAATCGAAGCTGCCGGCCCTCGCCAGGGCGCTCTCCGACCGCCACTTCGGCATCGGCGCGGACGGCCTCATCCTGGTGCTTCCCTCCCGGGTGGCCGATTTCCGCATGCGCATCTTCAACTCCGACGGCAGCGAGGCGGAGATGTGCGGCAACGGCATCCGCCTCTTCTCGAAGTACGTCTACGAGCACGGCCTCACCCAGGAGAAAAAACTGGAGATCGAGACCCTCGCCGGCATCATCAGACCCCTGCTCCGGGTCAAGGGGGGCCGCGTGGCGCGGGTGAAGGTGGACATGGGAGAACCGCGGCTCCGCCGCTCCGAGATCCCCATGAAGGGGAAGGACGCGCCGCGGGTGGTGGGGGAGAAACTGCGCGCCGGCGGACGCCGGCTGGAGATCACCGCGGTCTCCATGGGCAACCCCCACTGCGTCGTCTTCGTGCCCGATGTGGAGCGCGCCCAGGTGGAGAAACTGGGCCCGGCCGTGGAAAATCACCCCACCTTTCCCCACCGAACCAATGTGGAGTTCGCGCAGGTGATCTCCGACAATCACCTCAAGATGCGGGTGTGGGAGCGCGGCGCGGGCGAGACCCTCGCCTGCGGCACCGGCGCGGCCGCCACCCTGGTGGCCGCCGCGCTCAACCGGCTCGCCTCCCGCAAGGCGAAGATCACCCTGCGGGGAGGCGATCTCCAGGTGAGCTGGAGGAGGGAGGACAATCACGTCTTCATCGAGGGCCCGGCCGCCGAGGTGTGCACCGGCGAGACCCGCCTGGACGAGGAACTGTAGCGCCGCGCGGGCGGGCCGGAAAATGACAGCGATCACGGGACCGGGGAATACGCTTATCTCCGGCCCTGCGGAGAAGGACACACGTAAACAGGGAGGAGCGGACATGCAGGTCGCAGAGCGGTTGTTGAGGACTCCGCCGTATCCATTCTCGGAGCTGGCGAGGCTGAAGGCGGAGGCGAAGGCCGAAGGAGTGGATCTGATAGATTTCGGCATCGGGGACCCGGACCGGCCCACGCCGGACCACATCATCGAGGCCATGGTCGAGGCGACGCGCGACCCGGCCACCCATCAATACGACGAGACCGGCAAGGGGCTCCCCGAGTTCAGGCGGGCCGTCGTCTCCTGGTATCGCAACCGCTTCGGCGTGGACCTGGACCCGGACCGCGAGGTGCTGCGCCTCATCGGCGCCAAGGAGGGCCTCGCCCACCTCGCCTGGGCGGTGCTCAACGACGGCGATGTGGCGCTGGCGCCCGATCCCGGCTATCCCGTGTACAAGGTGGCCGCCATGTTCGCGGGCGCGGAGCCGCACTTCTACCCCTTGCGCGCGGAGTCGGGCTACCTCCCCGACCTGGCCGCCCTGCCGCCCGCCGTGGTGGAGCGGACGCGGCTGCTCTACCTCTGCTACCCCCACATGCCCACCGGCGCGGTCGCCGGCCTGGACTTCTACCGGCGGCTGGTGGAGTTCGCGCGCGACAAGAACCTGCTCGTCTGTCTCGACATGGCCTACTCCGAGCTGTATTACGATGAGGAGAAGCCGCCCAGCCTGCTCCAGGTGGACGGGGCGAAGGAGGTCGCGATCGAGATTCACTCGCTCTCCAAGACCTACAACATGACCGGGTGGAGAATCGGGTTCGCGGTGGGCAACGCCGAGGCGCTCGACGCGCTGGAGAAACTCAAGTCCAACGTGGACTCCGGCGCTTTCCTGGCGATTCAGAGGGCCGCCGCGGCCGCGCTCTCCGGCCCCCAGGACTGCGTCGCGCGGACGCGGGAGATCTACCGCCGCCGCCGCGACCTGCTGGTGGACGGACTGGCCGAGCTGGGGTGGGAGATCCCCAAGCCCAAGGCCACCTGCTACGTCTGGGCCCCGGTGCCCGCCGGCTACACCGCCGCGGGCCTGGCGGAGACCCTGTTGAAGGAGGCGAGGGTGCTGTGCACCCCGGGCAGCGCCTATGGCGAGTGCGGCGAGGGATATGTCAGGTTCTCGCTCACCGTGCAGGGCGGCCGCGCCGAGGAGCGCATCGCGGAAGCGGTGAAGCGGATCGGGGAGAAGGTGAAGTTCAGGTGAGCCCTGAGACGCAGCCGGCCTCCCGGGAGCGGGCCCTGCTGCTGGCCATCGAGAAGCCCGGCGAGGACTGGGAAATCTCGCTTCGGGAATTGGAGCAACTCGCGGACACCGCGGGCGTCGAGGTGGTGGGCGTCGTCACCCAGAGGCGCGCCGGCCCCGACCCGGTCCACTTCGTGGGCAAGGGCAAGGCGCGCGAGATCCGCCAGATCGCCGGGGACGCCCAGGCCGAGGTGCTGCTGGTGGACGCCGACCTCACCCCCGGCCAGCAGCGCCACCTGGAGGAGGCGGCCCACATCGGCGTGGTGGACCGCACCGCGCTCATCCTCGACATCTTCGCGCAGCGCGCCCGCAGCCGGGAGGGGAAGGTCCAGGTCGAACTCGCCCAGCTCACCTATCTGCTGCCCCGCCTCACCGGCCGCGGCACCGAGCTCTCCCGGCTCGGCGGCGGCATCGGCACCCGCGGCCCCGGCGAGACCAAGCTCGAGGTGGACCGCAGGCACATCAGGCAGCGGATCGGCCTGCTCAAGCGCCAGGTGCAGCGCATCGGCCGCCGCCGGGGAATCGAGCGCCGCCACCGCCAGGCCGCCGGCCTCCCCGTGGCCGCGCTGGTGGGCTACACGAACGCGGGAAAATCCACCCTGCTGAACGCGCTGGCCGGCGCGGAGGTGCTCGTCGAGGACCGCCTCTTCGCCACCCTCGACCCCACCATCAGGAGAGTTTCCCTGCGCGGCGGCCGGGAGATCCTCATCACTGACACCGTCGGCTTCATCCGCAACCTCCCCCACCAGCTGGTGGCCGCCTTCCGCGCCACCCTGGAGGAGGTGGCGGAGGCGGACCTGCTCATCCACGTGGTGGACGCCGGCCACCCGGAGATGCAGGCCCAGATGGAGGCCGCCCAACGGGTGCTGGCCGACCTCGACTGCGCCGACAAGCCCACCATCACGGCCTTCAACAAGTGGGACCAGGTGCGCGACCGCTCCCATCTCTGGGAGCTCATGAGGCGGGAGCCGCGCCCGGTCGCCGTGTCCGCCCTCACCGGCCTGGGGCTGTCCGCCCTGCTGGCCACCATCGGGGACCTGCTGGAGCAGTCCCTGAAGGAGGTCTCCGTGATGCTCCCCTGGGAGGCGCAGGACCTGCTGGCGGAGGCCCACGCGCGGGGCAAAGTGCTGCGCACCGAACCCGGCCGGGAGGGGGTGACCCTCTCGGCGCGCGTGCCCGCCGACC
The DNA here is from genome assembly GCA_015486155.1 of Armatimonadota bacterium. GTDB lineage: Bacteria > Armatimonadota > Hebobacteria > Hebobacterales > Hebobacteraceae > S016-27. Next base: position 7,359 of record WFSF01000125.1, on the reverse strand, counting down.
TCGCCGGCCGTCTGCTCCACGCCGCGGGAAAGAAACCGGAGCCCGAAGCAGAGTGAGCGCGCACCTGCTCCATCTCGACTTCTTCCGCTTCCTCGACGCGCTCACGCCCGAGCGCGACCCGTGGGAGGTCTACGAGGAATACTACCTGTCACCGAACCGCGCGGCGCTCGAGGCCTGGTGGGACCAGTGCCTGGGCCTGCCCCGCGCCGCGTGGGCCGAGCGGGTGCGCGCCGTCAGGCCGGAGCACTACGGCCTGCTGCGGGAAGTGGTGCGGGAGGCGGACCTCGCCTCCCTCGCCGAGGAGGTGCTCCCGCGCTGCGCCGCGTGGGCGCCCCTCTCCCCTCCCCCGGAGGTATACTATCTGGTGGGATTTTTCAGCCCCGACGCCTTCACCTTCGAGGTCGAGGGCCGCCGGGCGATCGGGATAGGCCTGGAGCGCTTCGGCCGCCTGGACCTGCTGCCGGTGATGCTGGCCCACGAGTACGCCCACTGCTATCGCCGCTCCCTCCGCCGGCCGCGAACCCTGCGCGACCGCATGGTGGACGAGGGGTTCGCGGTGGCGCTGTCCGGCCGGGTTTTTCCCGACCGCCCCGAGGCCGACCACCTGCTGATGCGGCAGAGCCGGCTGCGCGCGCTGCGGGAATACGAATCCCGGCTGTGGCGGGCGATCCGGCCCCATCTCGACTCCGACGACGAGAAACTCATCGGCCGCATACTGTACGGGCGGTCCCGGGACCGCATGTGGGCCTCCCGCGCGGGGGTCTACCTGGGCTGGCGCGCGGTCCAGGACTTCCAAGCGCGCCGCGGGGCCGGCTTCGAGGCCCCCGCGCGCGAGGTGCTGCCCGATCCCGCCCGGGAGGACTAGCCCCCCCGCAGCTTCGCCAGCGCGGCCCGCGGCCACATCGTGAGCCAGGCTCCGGCCGTCACCGCCCAGTACCAGAGCGGAAAAACCCGCCCCCGGTAATGTTTCCGGTAGAAGCGGATCAGCCCGCGGTGTGACTCCAGCACGGCGCGCGCCCGCACCTGCCTGGTGCTGTGGCCGTGGTGATGGAGCACTCTCGCCTTGGGCTCGAAGACGATCTTCCAGCCCGCCTGCTTCAGGCGATAGCACAGATCGACATCGTTGAAATACAGCGGGAAATCCTCGTCGAAGAGCCCCACCTCCGCGAGGGCCGCGCGGCGCACGGCCAGCGTGGAGGCCATCGGCTGGTCCACCTCCCTCCGGGTGTCGTGGTCCCAGCCTCGCATTCGATACGCTCCCAGCCTGCCCCGCGGGAACAGGCGCGCCAGCCCCACCGCCTCCGCGAGCACGGGAACCGGCTCCGGAAACCCGCGGCACGAGCGCTGCACCCTTCCGTCCGGCAGCACCAGCTGGGGGGCCGCCGCCCCCACCCGCGCCTCCTCGAACACCTGGAGCAGGGCCGCGAGCGCCCCCTCCTGCACCTCGGTGTCAGGGTTGAGCAACAGCACGAACGGCGCCCGCGTCGCCTCGATCGCCTGATTGTTGCCGGCCGCGAACCCGAGATTGGACTCGTTCGCGATCAACCTCACCCCGGGGAACTCCTGCTCCACCATCTCCGCAGTCCCGTCCCCGGAGGCGTTGTCCACCACCACCACCTCCGCCGCCTCCGGCGCTCCCGCGATCGAGCGCAGGCACCGGCGCAGCAGCTCCCGGCTGCGCCAGGCGACGATACAAACCGCGAATCCACCGGAACGGGTGGAAGGTGCCTCCGGCCCGCCATCTTGTGAGGAAATACCCATCCCTCAACCGATTCGTCGCCCGCCGCCTCCTCCCCTACCCACCCAGTGGCACAGGCTCCCAGCCTGTGCAGGCTTACCCACGCCCGCCGGCCCGTTTCGTAGCGCGTGGCCGTTCTGTAGGGCGGGTATGTCGGCCCGCCGCAGGCGGGACGCATGCCCGCCGCCCGTTCTGCTTGTCCTGCGTAGTCCGCCATAGTCGGACGAAGCAGGATAGGGCGCGCATTCCCGCCACACAGCCGGCGGGCATGCCCATGCGCGCCATGGCGGGCTTGGGAAAGCCCGCCCTACAGCATGGCCCCCCTGCCGCGCCGTTGTTCTTCAGTCCTGCGCGGCCAGCTCGTCGAGCGCGGACCGCAGCCGGTCCAGGCGGTCGCGCCAGTCATCCGCGCGTTCGTCGAGCGCCTTCTGCACCTGGTCGCGCGCATCCTTCACCTGCTCCATCGCGGCGCGTTTGGCGCGGGGGGCGATCTGGTCCATCAGGGTGATGGTCTCCCCGAGTTTGCCCATGCGCTTCGCGGCCAGCCCCCAGTTGCTCTGCCTGAGGTATTCGTCCATCTGGTCGGCCTGGCTCTTCGCATCCGCGGCCAGGTACTGCATCACATCTTGAAGCCGCAGCTCGGCCTCGTGTTGCATCTGCGCGCCGGCCTTTATCTTCCTCACCCCGATTCCGATCATGATGAATCCGATCGCCAGCGCGATCAAGATGCCCCACGCGGCGACCTTCCAGCCTCCGCCGGCCGGCTTCTGCTGTGCTCCAGCCTTGTCGGTCTCGCTCATTGTCACTCTCTCCCGAGATGGACTGAACACTGCCTTCGGTGAGAGGCGGCGCCTACCTGCCGTGCTTGTCCGGCGGATTGACCGAAAAACCCTCCACCACCCGGATCACCGCCTCCACCAGCGATCGCTCCCATTGCCGGCCCGCCCCCGCGCGCAGCACCTCCAGCGCGGCCTGGGTGTCCAGGCGCGGGCGGTAGGGGCGGTCGCTGGTGAGCGCGTCGAAGGCGTCGGCCACCGCGAGGATGCGCGCGCCGAGCGGAATCTCCTCCCCGGCCAGGCGATCCGGGTAGCCGCGGCCGGACCAATGCTCGTGATGGTGGCGGACGATGGAGAGCACCTCCGAATCGGCCACCACCGGCCCCAGGATGCGCTCCCCGATCACCGGGTGGGCCTTGATCTGGCGGTACTCGTCCTCGCTCAGGGGGCCGGGCTTGGAGAGCACGCTCTCCGGCACGCCGATCTTGCCCACGTCGTGGAGGCGGGCGGCGAGCCGCAGCCGGCGCGCCTCGCGCGGCGGAATCTCGACCACCTTCGTCATCCTTCCCACCAGCCGGCTCACCCGCTCCGAGTGCCCCTTGGTGTAGAGGTCCTTGGCCTCCAGCGCCGATGAGAGCGCCTTCACCGCGCCCAGCAACACGCGGCGGACGGCCCGGCTTTCCCCATTCGGCCGGCCGTTCAGCGCGGCCCCGACTGCTCCCTGCGGGGGGGACGGCTCCTGTCCCAGGGCCCGCCGGGTATGTGCCAGCAGGTCCTTGAGGTCAAAGGGGCGCATCACATAATCATGGTCGCCGGCCCTCAGGCAGGCGAGCGCGGCGGGTTGCTCCTCGGTGGGGGTGGTGACCAGGATGGTGGTGTTCGGCCATCTCTCGTTCATGGTGGTGGCCAGGTCGAAGGCGCTCATCCCCGGAGGCCGGAGGCCGATGATCGCCAGAGAGAAGGAACTCCTCGCGCAGGCCTTGAGCGCGGCCGCGGCGCTCGCGACCGCCTCCGCCGCGTAGCCGGACTCGGTGAGCGCCTTCATCAAGAACTTGCGAGCCGACGGCCTTCGCTCCACCACCAGCACGCGCAGTTGTGTACGCTCTTTCATGCCACCCCACCCCAGCAGATATGACAGCCCCCTCTGCTCCCGCGCCCGAACAGCAGAGGGGGTGGTTCCAGCCCTTGGAACGAGGAGCCCCTTCGACTGCCCGACCAGGTTGCCCCTCACCGTCGGCGGCAGGCTATCACGCGCGTTCCCCCGTGTCCATGCCGCGCCTGCACCAATATCGCACAGGGGCGGGACATGTCGCGTTTCCACGCGCCGCATTTCGCGCGCCGGGCGCGTCCGCCCCACATCCCCGCCCCGGAATCGCTTGTGACAGGATGCCGCGATTCCCGCGGCAGAAGGGAGAGGAAGTCGGCGCCGGATGAAGTATCAGCGGAGGGAGGGAGAATCCAACGGGAGACAGGCGATGTCGAGCAGAGTGTATTTCGCATCAGCAAAAGTGAGGCGCCTCGCGGCGGAGGAGACGCTTCCCGCGAAGTTCGAGCGCATGTTGCGGAAGTTTAACCTGAAGGCCATGTTCAAGGACCGGCGGGTGCCGATCAAGATGCACGTGGGCAACCGCATCGGCTACACGACGATTCACCCGCTGTTTCTGCGCATACTGGCGCGGGTGGTGAAAGAGGCCGGAGGATGGCCGTTCTTCACCGACGGAACCTACTCCATGCCGAACGCGGTGGCGCGGGGCTACACCGAGGAGGTGCTGGGCGCGCCCCTGTACCCGGTGGCCGGGGCCTATGATGAGTATTTCTACACGAAGCGGGTGGGATATCGCTCCCTCAAGCAGATCGAGATCGCAGGCAACATCCACGACGCGCCCGCGATGATCGTGCTCAGCCACGGCAAGGGCCACGGCCAGTGCGGGTTCGGCGGGGCCATCAAGAACATCGCCATGGGGTGCGTCACCGAGCGCACCCGGGGCTGGATTCACAATCTGATGAGCACCCAGTTCACCTGGGACAAGGAGAAGTGCCTGCAGTGCCACATCTGCGCGGACAACTGCCCCGGGAACGCCATCAGCTTCGAGGACGGGGAGTTCCGCTGGTTCGACCATCACTGCCGGTACTGCATGCACTGCGTGGATTCGTGCCCGGTGCACGCCATCACCATCGACCTCAACAGCTGGAAATATTTCCAGCAGGGGATGGCGAAGACCACCAAGGCGGTGCTGGACACCTTTGAGCCCGGCCGGGTGCTGTACATCACGATGCTGATGAACATCACCCCGCTGTGCGACTGCTGGGGGTTCACCACGCCCTCCCTGGTTCCGGACGTGGGGATCATGGCCTCCGAGGACATCGTGGCCATCGAGCAGGCGAGCCTGGACGCGATCAAGGCGGAGGATTACATCCCCGGCTCGCTTCCCTCGCAGTTGACGATGGGAGACGAAGGGCACCTCTTCCAGCGCATCTGGGGCAAGGATCCCTATGAGCAGGTGCGAGCCACCGCAAAGGTGGGCCTGGGCAGCAGAGAGTATGAGTTGAAGAAAGTGCGCTGAGAGGCAGGAGAGGCCGCAGAAACACAATAATGTTTTATATGGCATTTTACGTCCTGTTTTAGAATGTAATGTTTCACGTGAAACATTGCTAGGCCAACCTAAAACACATAAGTGTATAGGCGGCGCGTCGCCATAAATCCGCGGTCCTTACAGACCAACCCATTGTAGGGCGGGCAGCTTGCCATACGAAGCCTCGGTGGAGTATGGTGCCCACGCCCGCCGCCCGTTCTGCTTGTCCTGCGAAGTCCGCCATAGGCGGACGAAGCAGGATAGGGCCGGCAAAAGGGGCTAGCGCCTGAAGAACGCCGCACCCGTTGCCACCAACGCGATCACGGCGCCCATCAGCAGGATATGCCCAAGATCACCGAAGCGGGAATGCGCGGCAGCCCCTGCACATGCCTTGGGCGCTTCCCACTGTCGCAGTCGGACGCGGAAGAGCGCCGCGGTATAGGCCGCCGTGGCATAGCACCAGGCATGCGAGTACTCGTGATTGCGGAGGGCGCGACCAAGGACGGCTGCCGCTATCAAGAGCGCGCCCCACAAGGCGACGTCCACCAATCTTCGCCCCCAACTCCTTCCCTGCGCGTAGCCCACGCCTCCAGGCAATAAGAGCGCCGACAGCGCGGCCATCGACACCGCCTCGCGTCTTGCCCCGACGGTCATCGTTAGGCCGTATATGAGAGGCAGGCAGAGAAATCCGACGCACAGCAACAACACCAGCCCAAGCGCCCAGAACACGTGACGATGCGGAATCGCAACGGCCGAACCGCGCCCGCCTGGAATATGATTCATACCCATCGCCTGCACCCCCTTGTCTATATCCTTACCTCATAAAGAACCGCTTCATTATACTGCATCGAACACTTCCTCAATCCTCTTCGTGAGACAGCATTCGATGATGAGGCAAAGGCAGGACGCGGGGGGATTCCGTGGTATTACATGACCATTCAATTTGTCAGATCACGGAGCCTTGCATGGAATTCGCGAAGAGATACCCGGAGATTCTGGAGCGCTTCGAGCGGTTCTGGGAGGGGGCGGAGACGGACAGGCCGGTGATGTTCATCACCGCGCCCAAGGACGAGCCGGACACGTCCGTGCCCAAACCGTCGTGGCCGCGGCCGGAGGACCGCGTGCTGCCGGAAAACATGGTGGCCGACGCGCGGTGGCGGCTGGCCTCCACCGCCTACCTGGCCGAGGGTTATCCTCACTTCTTCGTCAACTACGGCCCGGGCATTCTCCACGGCTGCATCGGGGGGGATGCGGATTTCACCCATGAGGACACCGTCTGGTTCCCCGAGTTCCTGTCCGACATCGAGGAGTTCACCTCCCTGGAGTTCCACCCGGAGGGGAAGTGGTGGAGCGCGATCCGCGCCACCACGGAGGCCCTGCTGGAGGAGCTGGGGGAGGAGCTGGTGGTGAGCTTCACCGACATCGGAGGCGCGGCCGACATCATCGCCAGCGCGATCGGGAGCGAGAAGCTGCTCTACGACGTGGTGGACCGGCCGGAGGCGGTGAAGGCGGCGGTGGATCACTGCCAGAAGTTGTGGCTCCAGGCCTACGAGCTGAACTACTCGTACCTGAGGCCGCACCAGGACGTTACCACCCCGTGGTGGCCGGTGCTGGCGCGGGGCACCACCTACATGACCCAGTGCGACTTCAACGCGATGATCGGCCCCAAGGTGTTCGACGAGTTGTTCGCGGAGGAGCTCTGGACCCTGTGGGAGCACTTCGAGTACCCCTGCTACCACTTGGACGGCATAGGGACGGAGGTGCATGTGCCCGCGCTGCTGAGGCCGGGGATCCTGCGGTGCCTCCAGTGGGTGCCGGAGCCGGGAACCAGCGCGCTGCTCCACACGCCCATGCTGCGCCAGATCCAGGAGGCGGGGGTGAACGTGACCTTCGCCATCACGCCCGACGAACTGGAGCAGACCATCCGCGGTCTGGACCCGAGGCGCCTGATGCTGTACGTCGATTGCGAGAGCGAGGCCCAGGGGCGGGCGCTGATCGAGGAGGCGCGGCGGCTCACCGCGGACCACTGGGGCTAGGGGCGGTAATTGCGCTCCCAGCGCACCTCTCCGTTGAGCAGGATGCGCACGGTGGTGGGGCCGGTGATGGTCACCTTCTGGGGGGGGATGCGATCCCCGCGGCGGTGCTGCCCCTGGTAGATGATGTGCCGCCCCGTGTCGTCCAGCATTTCGATGGTGACGTTCGCCTTACCCGCGCCGGGGAGATCGGCGGGGACGGTGTAGACGATGGTCTCCTCGCGCGCGGCCCCTCCGTC
>WFSF01000124.1 GCA_015486155.1 Armatimonadota bacterium | reverse complement strand
TGTACTTGTAAGCCCAGTGGTCTGCCCCCACATCGCTGAAGGTCGCCGTCTCCGGCCCGGTCGGCACGTGCTCATCCCCTCCGGCAAGTGCCCGCGAAATATACACCGCCATCTGATCCCGCGTCACCGGCAGCGTGGGCCGGTAGGTCCCGTCATCGTACCCAGCCACAATCCCTGCCGCCGCACAAGCCTCGATCTGCCCGCACGCCCAGTGGGTCGGCGGGATGTCGTCGAAGGGGCCCCGCGGCGCGGCCAGCCTCCACTGCGCGGCCTGGAGATTCGCCTCCCGCATGGGAGTGACCATATCCCACTTGGGCCGGTCGGTGACGGTGACCAGGCCGAACGCGTAGTGCTCCCCGTGCACCAGCGCGTACCCGGTGCCCGGGCCGCGGCCGGTGAGAGGCTGATCGTGGTACTGGAACCAGGACATGCCTACACAGTAGGGATCGCGCGCCGCGGCCTGCACGAATTCCCGGTATTTCTCCCCGGCCTGCGCGTCCGTGCTCACATACACGGCCGGATACCGCCCGAACCCCCTCTCTCCGTCGTACCAGGGAGGAAAGGAGTACTCACCGCAATAGACGGGCTTGTCGGTCTCCCGCTCGAGCTGGAGCAGGCCCTCCTCGTCATAGCCGAACCGGTAGAAGTCATAGGATATGATATCGCAATGCCGCGCCACGATGCGCCAGTTGTTCTTGGTGATTTCGCATACCGGACAGAGGTAGTTGCCCACATATAGGTGATGGGGATCTATTGACTTCACGATGTCATAGCAGGCCGCATAGTAGGCGTCGGTGTAACACTGGCGCATCATCTCCAGGTCGCCGGCCGGGGGGGCAGGGTCGGCCGCATATAACTCGGAGCGGGAGGACACGGAGAGCCCCCAGGCCGCGGCAAGCGCGGCGACCGATCCGCCGTAGAGTTCGTCCACCGCGTAATCGAGCAGGGCGCGTTTGGCGGGTGTGCCGGAGGGCAGCGCCATGATCTGCTGGATCTCGTCGGGGAAGATGACTTCATACACCTCGCTTCCCACGGCCCACCCGAGGATGTAGGGGTCGTCTAGGTGAGGCGCAATCTGAGCCTCCAGGTCGGATCGCATCGCCTCCCGCACCGTCGGATCGAACACATCGGGATGTTTGACCAGGTTCGGCGTGTTGTCGAGGTTGAGCACCGGGGTGGAGACGACCCCGTCGGGCGCGCCCCATTTCGCCCCGCCGCTGAAGCCCCAGTGTTGCAGGCGGCGTATTCCCCGCTCCTCCGCGTCGCTCCACCACGAATCCCCGTACTTGCGGATGAGGTTCCACGCGTAGAAGCTGAAATAGTCCATGTCCTCGCCCTGGCCCCAGACATCATGGCCCCAGGCGCGGGCATCCGGTTCTCCCTGAGCCGGCAGGGCGGCAAAGAGAGACTCTCTCCCCGTGACTCCGGTCATATCCCACGCCTGCGCGGGAAACACGGACACACCGAGGTAGAAGCACGGATGGCCGAGAGGGGTAACCAGCCACCAGTATCCGCCCTTGCGGGTCAGCCGGAAAAACCCGGTCGGCTCTTCGCTCCAGCCGGCGCGTAGATAGCCGCCGTATTGGTCATAATCGGGCGACGGCGGCATGGTGTCCAACACCGAGTCCTCGGCCGCGATGTCGGCGACCAGGTCCGCCTCACTCGTCACCTTCTCCGGCCAGTCGGCATAGCGGCACTGCTCGAACTCATCAATGAACGGCTCCCATGGGATCAGATCGGCCGAGGAGAAGCGTATCAACACCTCTATCGTCACGGTGTCGCCCGGCTGCGCGGCGAGCGCGGTGGAGGTCGGCTGGTCTGGCTGGAACAGCAGCAATGGAGTGGGCCGGGGATCGTCGAAGGTGAATTCGTAGTGCGAGATCTCGCTGCCCGCGCGCTCCAGCCCGACAACCACGCTCTCCACATTCCCCACCCAATCACCGGGCTCGGCCGCCCAGCCGGGCCGCTCGTAGACCCGCAGGTCGCCGGAGGCCGGTTGCCAGGAGCCGGGGCTCTCATCCATCTTCACACCGTCTAGATAGAGCTCCGCGCGGTCCGGCGCGATCACCGCGCGAATGTGGTAGTCGCGATCGAACTCGAAGCCGGGGGTGCTCCTCAAAAACCGCCACCCCGTCCCGTCCGCAACCCCGAGGATCACCGGAAGATCGGCCAGGGTGGTCCCCTCGAAGTCCAGGTAGAATCCCCGGTTGCCGGCCCAGTCGTACTGTCCGGCGAGGTATAGTCGGCATGAGGACTGCGCGCTGGCGGCTGGAATCAGCAACGCGGCAAGGACTAACCCAATCCGAAGCACGGTTCTCATGTTCGTCCTCCCGCCTATCTATTACCATGCCCCCCTAGCCTAATCACTCTTCCAGGTCGTCCTCCCCCTCCCTCTCATCCTCCACCGGGGTCATCCCCTCCGGCCACACCACCGGCGCGCTCTCCACGGCCCTGAGCACCTCTTTCGCCTCCTCCAGGCGGTTGCGGGTTACGTAGATGATGGCCTCGTCGTCTGTGATTCCATCCACCACCCTCGCCAGCTCGCCGGAGATGGGCCCTTTGGTCCTCACCAAGGCGGCGATGCCAGCCTCCTCGAGGGTCGCCTTCAGCACGTCCCCTTGGTTGGGATCTGACAAGCGGCACAGCTCCACCAGCTCGGTCTCCGAGGGGGAAAGACGGGATTCTTCCTCGGGAGGCAGTTCGGCCACCAGCTCCGCACCGCAGTCCGGACAATGAGTGATCCCCTCCTGATATTCGATTCGGCACTTCGGGCAAAATGGCATGATAATGCCTCCCCTGATCTCCTACTCCGGCCCGCGGCCTTCTCCTGCCGCCGGCCTCGCATAGCAGTAGAGGCAGCGATTGGGGCAGGGCAGGTAGTGGCCTATGTCCAGGCTCACGGTGCAGCCGCACAGTTCACGCTGGCCGCGGGCGCGGTCGGTGCGGCAGGGCTCGCCCAAGGGATGCAGCGCGCCGAGAAGCTCGCCGTCAATACACCGATTCCTGGGATACCCCGGCTCGCAACAGGTGAGCAGGTCCATCCCCAGATCGCGCGCCGCGGCCGCCAGTTGGGAGATAAACCGGCGGCGGAAGGCGGCGGAAAAACTCTCTATCTCCACCCCTTCCCGCTCCGCGCGGCGGGCCACCTTGCGATAGATGGTGACGAAAGAGGTGTGCACCACGGGAACGCCGGCGCGGGCGAATCGCGCCGCCAGCGAGGAGAAGAGGTCCAGGTCCACATTGCCGGCCTCACAGTCGCCCCGCCGGGCGGAGATCAGGGGGTCGTACCGCCAGTGGACGCGGCGCGGGTCTCCCACGAAGGAGATCACGTCGTCGAGCAAGGCCAGCTGGCGGGATGGGGGAGGCACATTCGGCTCCAGGAAACTCCCGCCGAGCCCGGTGACGGTCCAGTGGACGAACACCTGCCCCACCTCCCGCAATACCCCGCGTACTTCTTCGTGCCGCAGCAGATTGGCGGGGTCCTTGGTCCACAGAACGACGGTATGGATATTCGCGGGGTCCAGTTCGCGCAGGCGGCGGACGAGATGGTCCGGGTAGTGCGCGAGCAACTCCGTGCGCCGCGAGGCGCTGATCACTTTTTTCAACTGACGGGCCGGCATGGGGAAGCGCCCCGCTGACCCCGGAGGCTGCTAGGCCGCGGCCCGGAGCGGGGCCGCGAGCTGCTTCCGGAGGTATTCGATGGCGGCCTTCGCCTGCGCGTCCTTCTCGGAGAGAGGAAGGATGACTTCCTTGCTCTTCGGCTGTTTCACCACCACATCCGGATCGATGCCCTTCTTGTCTATGTCCCGGAGGCTGGGGGTGAGATAACGGGCGGTGGTCAGCACCAACGCGGAGCCGTCCCGCAGTGGATAGACCGTCTGAACCAGTCCCTTGCCGAACGTGGTCGTACCCATGAGGATCCCGATCTTGTCGTCCTGTATTGCCCCCGCGAGGATCTCGGCCGCGCTGGCGGAGCCTTTATTGATGAGCACTACCAGCGGCACTTCGATCCGATGGTTGCCGCCCACCGCTTCGCGCGCCTTCCGCGGCTTACCGCGCTCCTCGATGTACACCACCGGCCCGGACCCTATGAACTGGCTGGCGGTCTCTATGCAGGAGTCGAGTTCCCCCCCCGCGTTGCCGCGCAGGTCCAGCAGCAACGCCTTCATGCCTGCCCTTCTCAGCTCGTGCAGCCCCTTCTTGACCATCGCGGGCGTAGTCTCGTTGAAGGTGGTGATGTGCAGGTAGCCGATCTTGTGGTCGAGCATCTTCCACTTGGCGCTCTGCACCTGAATCACCGCCCGCGTGATCTTCACCTTCAACGGATTGTCCGCCCCTTTCCGGCCCAATGTGAGAGTCACCGTGGTCCCGGGCTTACCCTTGATGAGCTTGACGGTTTCTCCCAGCCCCAGCCCGGCGGTGGAGGTGTCGTCCACCTTCAAGATGGCGTCGCCGGCCCTCACGCCCGCGCGTTCGGCAGGGCTGTCGGGCAGCGGAGCCACGATCACGATCTGATACTTCTTCGGCTCCGTTATCTCCGCGCCGCAATTGGGGCATCGCAGCCCCTCCGGGAGCTTCGCCTGCCCCTTGTCCACCTCCACTTCCCTGACCCCGATCTCAGCCCCGATTCCTCCGAAGTGCCCCTGGTTCTCGTCCAGGAAATCCCGGTAGTCGGAGGGCTCCATGAACCTGCTGTAGCGGTCATCGAACGGCGGCTGATGCAGAACGGCCAGCATCCCCCGCACCGCGCCGTAGGTGAGCTTGCTCTCATCCTTGATGGGGGAGACATAATGCTTGCGAAGGTGATTGAGCACCTCCTGGAAGGTCTCCAGAGGCCGCAGGCTGACATCGTCTATTCCGCTGGAGGAGCCTTCTCCCCCCGCAAGGACGCTGACCAGCTTCGCGATATCCCCCTGCCCATCAGTGGAAGCGGATGCCTGGAACTGCCATCCGGCCACGAACGAACTGAACATCAACGTGACGATCAGCGCCGCCACTACCAGGTGATACCTAACTCTCATTTTCTGGCACCTTCCGACTGGACTCCACCGAGCGCGCGGGCCGCGGCGCTCCCCCCACGGAAACCTCATCAATAGAAATGGGGAGCACTCACCCCTGCGGAGGTGGCGCTCCCATCGTTCTGCAGTCACACGGTCTTACGTCTACTACCGCGGCACCCTACTCGGAAACGTGGATTCGCACCACTCGCATGTCGTGCAGGGTGAAAGAAATGCCTTCATAAGTTAGAATGCAGTCCCGGGAAAAGGAGATCGCCTGATTGTTTACCACCGCAGTGGCGGTAAGCACCTTGCCGCCCGCCGGAGCCGCTTGCCCCAACGGCGGCAGACTCACGCGGCTGCGTCCACCAGCGGTGCGCCGGGCGCCTCCAGCCCTTCCTCCTCCGCGGCCGCCACCGCGTGCGCCGCCCCGGCCGCCGCCGCGGCGGCCCCCGCCGCCTCTCATCCCACCAGTGAGCTGCACTTCATAC
>WFSF01000123.1 GCA_015486155.1 Armatimonadota bacterium | reverse complement strand
GGTCATAGGAGACCTCCCGCGGGTTGGGGCAGTTGGGGCCGGCCAGCAGGCCCGACTCCGGGCAGATCATCTTGGTTACGATGTGATGGCCGGAGGAGGATTGCCCATTCTCCGCGGCCGTCCCGGCCGGCGATGGTGAGGGGCCGTTTTCCGTTTCCCCCGCGCCCTGATCCTGTCCGGGCTCCTGATTCGAATTTTCCTGCTGGCTCTGTTCCGCGGCCTGCTGGGGGGAGATCTCGATTACGTTCTCCTGCTCCTGGGCGTGGGCGGCGGCCATGATGGGCTGGGCCTTGACCATGAAGCGCGCCCACACGGGCGCGGGGATGGTGGCCCCGGCGAGGTGGCCCGGGGAGCGGGGGGGCTCGTTGCCGGCCCACACCGCGGCGCACAGGTCCTGGGTGAATCCGACGAACCAGGCGTCCTTGTAATCGCTGGAGGTGCCCGTCTTGCCGGCCGCGGGGAACTTCAGATAGCGCTTGATGCCGGCCCCGGTGCCGTATTTGATGACATCGGCGAGCATGTCGGCCATTTCGTCGGCCACCCCCGCGTCCAGGGCGCGCCAGGCATATGGCTTCCGCTCCTCCAGCACCCGGCCGCGGGCATCCACGATTTTCTCGATGGCGTAGCTCTCGGTCTTCATGCCGTGATTGGCGAACACGGAGTACGCCTCCGCCATCTCCAGAGGGGTGGCGTCACAGGCCCCGATGGCGGTGGGAAGCACGGGATCCATGTGGTGCTTGATGCCGAGCTGGCGGGCCACCTCTATCACCGACTGGATCCCCACCATGTCTGCCACCTTGACCGCGGATACATTGTAGGAGTGGGCGAGGGCCTCCCGGAAGGTGACCTCTCCCTTGTACTTGCCGTCGTAGTTGTGAGGCGACCACCAGCGGCCGCCCGCGCCGCGGAACTTGACGGGGGAATCATCCACGATGCTCTCCGGGGTGTATCCGGCGAGGAGGGCGGCGGTGTAGACGAAGGGTTTGAATGCCGAGCCGGGCTGCCGCCCGCCCTGCACCGCCAGGTTGTACTGCATGGTCTTGTAGTCCGCCCCTCCCACCATCGCCTTGATGGCGCCGGTGTGCACATCCACGGCCACCAGGGCCATTTGCTCCAGGTGGAAGCGGCGCCTCTTCGCCTGCTTCAGCCCCCACTCCACCGCTTCCTCGGCCGCGCGCTGCATCTTCAGATTGAGGGTGGTATATATGGTGAGATTCCCCCGGTAGAGGACGTCGGAGCCGTACTTCTTCGCCACCTTACGCAGGACGTAGTTGGTGAAGTAGGGGGCCTTGTAGGAGCCGACGCCGACGGGCTTCTTTCTCTTCACCACCTTGAGCGGCTCCTGCTTGGCTTTCTCCATTTCCTCCCGGGTCAGGTAGCCGGCCTGGTGCATGAGGGTGAGCACTAGATTGCGGCGCTCGGTGGCGCGCTGGAGGTCGGCGAGCGGGGAGTAGTACTCGGGGCGCTTGGCCAGCCCGGCGAGCATGGCGCACTCGCCCACGCTCAGCTCGCTCACATCCTTACCGAAGTACGTCTCCGCGGCCACCTGTACGCCGTAGGCGCCCTCTCCCAGGTAGATCTGGTTCAGGTAGAGTTCGAGGATCTCGGGCTTGGTGTAAGCGCGCTCGAGCTGGAGGGCGAGGATCGCCTCGGCCACCTTGCGGGTGATGGTGCGCTCCTGGGAGAGAAAGAGGTTGCGGGCGAGTTGCTGGGTGATGGTGCTGCCGCCCTGGCGGGGGCCCCCGGCCATAATATCGTGCAGCGCGGCCCGCAGGATGGCGCGGGGGCTGACGCCGATGTGCTTGTAGAAATCCCGGTCCTCGGTGGCCACCGCCGCCTCGCGCAGCGCCTTCGGCATTTTCTCCAGGGGCACGAACCGGCGGTTCTCGGCCGCCACCACGCCCAGGAGCTCGCCGTCGGCGGAGAAGACGCGGGAACCGCTGCCCGGCCTGATCTCGCCCAGGTCCCGCGCCCGGGGGACGATCTTGGCGATGCCCGAGTAGGTCCCGACCATCAGGCCCAGGCCGAGGGCGATGAAAAACATCGCCGACAGGTTGACGATCCGGAGGGTCCACCAGATCGCCGCGCGCAGTTTGTGGAACCAGTTGCCGCCGCTGGGCATTGCTCTCAACCGTTACCTGATGCAGAATAGTGATGCCATCGGGAGACGAATTCGTCTCATGGAAGAGCCGTCTCCGCGGGGCCGGGCGCGGTCATCTCCCCTTCGCTCGAGACAAATCCACCAATCGCTTTCCCGCCCGGAGGTTGATCTCCCCCTGCGCGGCGACATAGTCGCGCACCGCCTGCTGTATCTCCGGGCCGGTCTTCTTCACCCGGAGACCGTCGAAAATGCGGAAGTATCCCAGCGCGCCTTTGGCCAGGGATGCGGGCACGGCCGCGCGGTAGGTCTTGTCGGGGTCCAACGGCCTGCCGCCCACGGTGACGGCCTCGATGCGCTGATTCGCTTGCGACTGGGATCGAAACTTCACCTGGAGGCCGGACACCTGCAGAAAGCCGATGGCGGGCTGGGGCAGGGAGGAGAGGCCTCGCTCCAGCGCCGCCCGCAGCTTCCCGCCGGAGATCTCCACCAGCACCACCCGCTCGTCCGGGTAGACGAGCGCGGAGGTGAGCGCGGCGTCGTCGAGGTCGCCCGCGGGAATCACCACCGTCCTCAACTGGCCGGCCTGCACCAGGGCCACGTCGGCCTTCACGGCCGCCCGCGCCGCGTCGGCCGCCAAGTCCCCCAGGGTGCACTCGGCGCTGCGGGCCCGGCGCCCGTCTAGCGGCGTCTTGGTCTTGCCGATCACCTCGGCCCAGGCCGTGGGCGAGGCCGCGGCGAACATCAGCGCAATCGCCAACGCGATACCGGCTTTCCTGGCGTTCATATCGCTTCCTCTTTCCGCGGCGCGAGGCCGCCCGGCCGCCCTCTATACTGTTAGACCCCGGATCGGGGCTTCTGTTCCCGGTATACCCGCCTCCGGCGTCCCTGACACAGGGGCATCTTCACGCCTTCCGCGCCCGCTGGGCCAGGTCCCAGCGCAGATAGGCCTCGATGAACTCGTCTATCTCGCCGTCCAGGACCTGCGCCGCGTTTCCGGTCTCCTGGCCGGTGCGGTGGTCCTTGACCATCTGATAGGGATGCAGCACATAGGAGCGGATCTGGTGGCCCCAGGCGATCTCGGTCTGCTCGCCCCGGAGCTCCGCCAGTTTCTTCTCCCGCTCCGCCCGCTGCATCTCCAGCAGTTTCGCTTTCAGCACCCGGAGCGCCACCGCCCGGTTCTGGTGCTGGGAGCGCTCGTTCTGGCACTGGGTGACGATGCCGGTGGGCAGGTGCGTGATCCTCACCGCGGAATCGGTCTTGTTCACGTGCTGTCCGCCCGCGCTGGAGGCGCGGTAGGTCTCGATCTTGATCTCCTCGGGGCTGATCTCGATCTCGTCCTCCTCCTCCACCTCGGGGATGACGTCCACCGAGGCGAAGGAGGTGTGACGACGGTGGGCGGCGTCGAAGGGGGAAAGCCGCACCAGGCGGTGCACCCCCCTCTCCCCGCGAAGCATTCCGTAGGCGCGCGCTCCGGTGACGCTGGCGGTGAGGCTCCGGGTCCCCGCCTCCTCCCCCGGGGTGCGGTCGAAGATCTCCCAGGTGTAGCCGTGGCTCTCGGCCCAGCGGCCGTACATGCGGGCGAGCATGTCCACCCAGTCACAGGATTCGGTGCCCCCCGCCCCCGCGTTTATGGAGAGAATGGCGTTGTGGTCGTCATATTCGCCCACGAACAGCTGGGCCCGCTCCTGCTCCGTCAGGAGTTTTTCCGCCTCGGCGAGGCCGGCCTCCAGCTCCGCGTTCTCCGCCTGGGAGTGCTCCTCCGCGGCGAGCTCCGCGAGGGTGACCAGGTCCTCCGCCTGCCGGAGCAGGCGCTGCATGGGCTCCAGTTCCCGCTGGCGGCGCGCGATCTCGGAGAGCAGCTTCTGCGCCGACTGGGGCTCCTCCCAGATGCCCGGATCGGCCGCCCGCTGCTCCAGTTCCCTCAGCTCCGCCTCTCTTCGTGAGAGGTCAAAGACGATCCCTCAATTCCTGCGCCTGATTGAGCAGATGCTCTGCGCGGTCGCGAAGTTCGCTTAGCTCAGACAAACGGAATCACCTCCTTGGGGTTCCATCGGCGACGAGCGGCGCCAGGAGCGCAAGTCCGGCCGGGCCTACCTCCGGCCCTTCCCGCAGCACTTCTTGTATTTCAGCCCGCTGCCGCATGGGCACGGATCATTGCGGCCGACTTTGCCGCTCTTGATGCGGGCGCGGGCCCGCCGGGTGACGGGGCGAGCGGCCGTGGCGGTGGCTGCGCCGGCCGAGGGCGCGGCCGCGACTCCGGCCGCGGCGGCGATGGCGTCCTCCTCTTCCGACTCCACGGGCGCGCCCTGGGGCACGGAGGCAACGGGAACCTCCACCTGCGGCCGTTTGGCCTGGGGCTCGACCTTGAATCTGAAGAGCAACCGGATGGTTTCCTCCTGGATGCGGGCCAGCAGGTTCTGCCAGTACTCGTAGGCCTCCTTGCGGTAGATGACCAGCGGGTCCACGCCCGCGTACCCGCGGAGGCCGATTCCCTCCTCCAGGTCCTCCATGGCCGCCAAGTGGTCCACCCAGCAGCGGCTGACCACCCAAAGGGTGATCTGGCGCTCGATGTCCCGCATCTGCTCGGACCCCACCATCTCCTCGCGCTCCCGATAGGCCTCGATGGCGCGCTCCTGGAGGAAGGAGACGAGGTCCTCGTGGCGGTCGAACTGGGCGAGTTCCTCGGCGGTGACATCCAGCGGAATGGTCTCGGAGAGCACCTGAATGACGAGGTCGAGGTTCCAGTCGCTGCGATGGATCTCGGGGCTGGCGAATTCCTTGACCCGCGCCTCCACGTATTCCCGCAGGTGGGAGAGTATGGTCTCGCTCAGGTCCTCGCCCATCAACACGCGGCGGCGTTGCTCGTAGATGAGGCCCCGCTGATGGTTCAGGATGTCGTCGTACTGGAGGCGGTGTTTGCGGATCTCGAAGTTGTGCGCCTCCACCTTCTTCTGCGCGTTCTCGATGGCCTTCGAGGTCAACTTGGCCTCGATGGGCTCCCCCTCCGGCCACTTGTTGAGGAAGAAGTCCAGCCGCTCGGGGCCGAAGAGCCGCATCAGTTCGTCCTCGAAGGATACGTAGAAGCGGGAGGAGCCGGGGTCGCCCTGGCGCCCGGCGCGGCCGCGCAACTGGTTGTCAATGCGGCGGCTCTCGTGGCGCTCGGTGCCGAGGATGTGCAGGCCGCCGGCGGCGATCACCTTCTCTCGATCCCGGGCACAAATCTCCCGCGCCCTCCGCAGGGCCTCCTGGTACTGCTCCTCGGTCGCCTGGTCGGGGTCCACGCCCTCCTCGCGCAGCATGTCGTTGGCCATCTCCTCCGGGTTGCCGCCCAGGAGGATGTCCACGCCGCGGCCGGCCATGTTGGTGGCGATGGTGAGCGCCCCGGGACGGCCCGCCTGGGAGATGATGTGGGCCTCCATCTCGTGGTACTTGGCGTTGAGGACGCGGTGGGGGATGCCCCGCTCCAGCACCCGCGCCAGCCGCTCGTGATCCCCCGCCTCGAGCCCCAGCAGGTCGGCCAACCGGCGGACGTTTTCCGGCTTGGTCATATCCGGGTCAAGTCCGCACGCCCTGAGCAGAGCCGCCGGCCTTCCCAGCGGAACCTCCTCCAGGGGCTGGTAGCAGAGGATCTCGGTGATCCGTCTGCGCTCGTTGTTGTTGGGGTCCTCGTCCGCGTCCAGACGCCGGATGAGAGCGTCTATCTCCTCGGCGAGGCGGGATGCGCGGGCCAGCCGCTGTTCGACCCGGCGTTGTTCCTCCGGTTGAACGATGCGCATTCCCCCGTAGTCGAACTTCGCGACCGCGGCCTCCAGGTGCCGGACCTCGCGCTCGACCTCGGAGAGCCGACCGCGCAGGGCGCGGGCCAGCTCGCGCTTCTGTTTCTCGGTGAGCCTCTCCGTCCTCAGCAGGTTGTCCTCCAGCAACAGCAGTTGCGCGAGCAGTTGCAGCCGTTCACTCTTGAGCCGTTCGCTCAACTGCTCGGAGACCTGGATGGACCGGGTGCCGACCAGGGTGGGCCGGCCCTTGCCCTGCATCTGGAGGATCTCGGCGACGATCCCGTGGAATTTCGCCTCCTGGGTCTTGTAGATGACGTCGGGGTGGTCCTTGCGGATCATCGGCCGGTGGGTGGGAATCACCACCACGGGGAGCCCGTAGACCTTGATGAACTCCGCCTCCTCGGTCTTGGCGGTTCCGGTCATGCCGGAGAGCTTCTTGTAGAGACGGAAGAAGTTCTGGTGGGTGATGGTGGCGGTGGTGACATTCTCCCGCTCGATCTGCACCTTCTCCTTGGCCTCGATCGCCTGATGAAGGCCCTCGGCGTACCGGCGGCCGTGCATCAGCCGCCCGGTGAACTCGTCCACGATGATGACTTTTCCGTCCCGCACCACGTAGTCCACATCCCGCTGATAGCAGGCATGGGCGCGCAGCGCGGCCATGGTGTGCTGCCAGAGTTCGACGTGCTCCTGATCGGTGATATTGGTGACGCCCAGGAACTGCTCCACCTTGTGTACGCCGTCCTCGGTGAGCGCGGCCGTCTTGGATTTCTCGTCCACGATGTAGTCGGTGTCCGGCGTGAGGCGGGAAACGGCCCGGTCCACCTTCCGGTAGAGATCGGTGGGTTTGGTGCCGGGGCCTGCGAGAATGAGGGGGGTGCGGGCCTCGTCGATCAGCAAGCTGTCGGCCTCGTCCACGATGGCGTAATGGAGGTCCCGCAGCACCAGCCACTCGGGCCGGTCCACGGTGTTGTCCCGCAGATAGTCGAACCCCACCTCCGAGTTGGTGGCATAGGTGATATCACAGGCGTAGGCGGCCTTGCGCTGCTCCGGGTCCATATCGTGCTGGATCGCTCCCACCGTGAGCCCCAGCATCTCGAAGATGGGCGCCATCCAGTCCCGGTCCCGCATCGCCAGGTAGTCGTTATGGGTGAGCAGGTGGGCCCCCTTGCCCTCCAGCGCATTCAGATAGAGGGCGGGCACCGCCACCTGGGTCTTGCCCTCACCGGTCTTCATCTCCGCGATCCGGCCCCAGTGGAGGATGATGGCCCCGATCATCTGGACGTCGTAGTGGGCCATGAAGTGCTCTTGCTCGAAGCGCACCCCCTGGGAGCGAAGCTCCTCGGCCACCGCCTCTGCGTTTTCGAGGGGCTCGATGCGCTCTTCGGGCACCGTGCTGTCATCGCGGTAGATGCGGAAACGGATGCGCCTGTTGCCCAACACCCGCCACGTGGCCTCCCGCACCAGCGCGTAGGCCTCCGGCAGCAGGTCGTCCAGAGTCTCGCCCCGGGCCAGCCGGTCGCGGAATTCGTCGGTCTTGGCCCGCATCTGCTCATCGCTCAGCTTGCGCGTCTCGGGGCCAAGCGCGTTGATGCGGGCCACCAGCGCCCGCGCCCGCGCCAAATCCCGGCGTGTGGAATCGAAGATAGCCGTGAGTAGTGACATACGTCCTCAGGGACCGAAGTGCGCCTTCGGCATCCCCGCGCCATTATACCACTTTCTCGTGTCTCAATGTTGCGTGCGCGCGGAGAGTGCGGCCCCGTCTCCGGCGGACGTATCTCCATGGGGGGAGCGACACGATACAGCGGGCGGCCCTGGGCGCGGCTGCCGCGCGAGGAGGGCCGAATAGCCGGGCCATCGGCTATTGGCAAACGCAAGTTTGAAGGAAAAGTAGTTTGAAAACTATTTCGTGGGCAAGAGGAGTCTGTCTCAGGGACGGAGAATCAGACTGAGTTACATAGCATGAGCATACCTCGCTATGCTCTGCGACAGGGTAGTAGTTGTACCACACACTCCGCTCTGGCGGGAACGCAGGAGGGAGGTGGTAGTCGGAGAAAGGCGGGAGTCTCAAACGGACGCTGGGAGTGGCGACCCTGGCGGGCTTCACTTTGCATCAGCCATCTAGTGTAGTGTATTCCCATTCGGAAAGGAGGTGAAAAGAGAGAATGAGACGTTTCCTTATTGGAGCAATGGTCATACTTTGCGCCTGTGCGTTGTCTGGGGCGGCCCTTGCGGCGGACGGGTGGTCAGTGACGGCACAAGATCTACCGGCGGCGATCGAGTGGGATGCGAGTGTCGCATCGTCGGTGGAGGCGAGCAACACCGGAGACACCACGTGGGATAGCAATTATGCGTTGGTGTCGGT
>WFSF01000122.1 GCA_015486155.1 Armatimonadota bacterium | reverse complement strand
GTGATCGAGGCCCTGCGCCCGGAGGTATGGGTGAAGGGAGGGGATTACGACGTGGGCACCGTGAACCAGGAGGAGCGCGCCTTCGTCGAGAGTTACGGGGGGCGGGTGGTGCTCGCCGGCCTGGTGCCGGGCATCTCGAGCACCGACCGCATCACCCACATCAAGCGCCGCCCCGCGGGGGACTGAGGGAGGGCTGCCGCGCCTATTCCCCGAGGTTCTGGAGCGCGGTCAGCACCATGTGGAAGGTGCGGAACTGGATCAATTCCTGGCCCGCGAAGCTCTGCATCAGAATGCGGGCGGACTCGCTGTCTCCGTAGGCGAGCAGCATCACCCTCAAGAAGATGTGGGCGACGATGAGGCCCGAGACCACCCCCAACATGCCTCCCACCAGCGGATCGAGGACATCGAGCGAGAGCAGCGTGGTCTCATAGAGGAACCGGGAGGCCAGCACCACCAGCACCATCAGGATCACGAACACCCCCGCGAGCCAGATCGCGTCGTTCGCGGCCTCGGCCTGGGAAAGGGGCAGCGCCGTCGCCAGGGTGTGGGACACTGTGGTGGAGAGCTTGAGCACCACCACCGCGCCGATGGCGTCGAAGAGCGCGCGCCCGAAGCCGCGATTGCTTTCCAGCCAAACGACCACCGCCAGCAACAGGAACACCACGATGTCGAACCACGTCATCTGCGCTCACCTCCCTTGCAGGCGAATGACCAGGGATGCGTAGCCGACCACCGCGGCGCGGTCTCCGATGACATCCCCGGAGGTGTAGTATCGAAGCAGCTCGGCCTCGCCCCCGCCGCGGGCCAGGCAATACGCCATCGCGATCGCCACCGGCACCGGGCCGCAGGTGGAGATGCGGTGCTCCTGCACGGTCCGCAACAGCCCCGCGGGATCCATCGCCAGCATCTGCTCGACGGCCAGCCGGTCCTGCCTCTCGGCATCTCGCTGCGGGATCTGATGGGAGAGATCGGTGCTGGCCACCACCACCGCGCGCCTTCCCGAAAGCGCCTTCGCCAGCGCCCCGCCGAGCTCGCTCACATCGGAGACCAGCAGGTCGAGATCGTCCATGGGATGGGCGCGCACGCAGATGGGCACCAGGGGCGGGGTGTCGTCTCCGTAGATGAACTGCAGGAAGGGCACCTGGACCTCCAGGGAATGCTCCCATTGGTGCGCGGCCTCATCCGCCACCAGCAGGTCGGTGGCGGCGACGAGCTCGCGGGCGAGCGCCGCGTCCAGCGGCGCCTCCCCCAGCGGAGTCAGCCAGGCGTCCGCGGTGGAAACCGCCGCGGCGCGGCCCAGGGAGTGGTGGCTGGGCCCCAGAATGACCGCGACCTCCGGGACGCCGTCCCCGGCGAGCGCCGCGAAGCCGTGGGCCGCGGCGGGGCCTGAGTACATGTAGCCCGCGTGCGGGGACACCAGGGCCGCGATGCGGCCGGGGCCCTGTCTGTCCACCTGGGGCAGCGCGCCCGGCCCCAGCGGATGGAGAAAACATTCCTCCAGCGCCCGCGCCAGGTCGTCCCGGCGGGCGGGATAGAAGCTGCCGGCCACCGCGGGTTGTCTCACCGTCGGCATGGCGCGGCACCTCCAATCGGTCCGTTTTCGCTTGGTTGACGCCCTCTCGGCTTCATGTTACCCTGTCGCCGCCGAAGACCCACATTCCATCTCTGGGGCGGCGACGCTATGCGCATTGCCTTCTTCACCGAATGCTACCATCCCATCGTGAACGGTGTGGTGGTGTCGGTGGCGACGTTTTCCAGGGAGCTGATCAAGCTCGGGCACCAGGTGGACATCTACGCTCCCGCGTTCCCCGGTCATCGGGACACAGAACCCAATGTCTTTCGCATGCCCTCCATCTCCGCCCCGACTCACCCCCGCTACCCGCTCGCTCTCCCCTGGTCGAGCTGGTTCCTGCGCCGGGCGATCTCCGCCCGCCGCCCCGATATCATCCACGCCCAGCACCCGGTGATGACCGGCCGGGAGGCGCGCAGATGGGCCCGCCGGCTCGGCTGTCCCTTTGTATTTACTTACCACACCCTCATTCGCGAGTATGCCCACTACGTGCCTCTGCCGCGCCCTCTGGTGAGGGCGATGGCGGTGCGCGTGAGCCGAAATTTCTCCAACTCGGCAGACTTCGTGGTGGTGCCCACCCGCGGCACCGCGGAGATTCTGCGCTCCTATGGCGTCACCACGCCCATGGAGGCTATTCCCACGGGCATCGATTTCCAGCTGCTGCGCGCCCGCCCCCGCCGGCCGGTGCGGGCCCGGTTCGGGATTCCGGAGAACGCGCCGGTGATCGCCTTCTCGGGGCGCATCGCGCGGGAGAAGAGCGTGGACGCGCTCATCCGGGCGTTTCACCTGGCGGCGCGCCGGTTTCCGGAGGCGCGGCTGCTGCTGATCGGAGATGGGCCGTATCGGAAACAGTGCGAGCAGCTGGCGGCCTCCCTGGGCGCGGCGGAGCACACCGTGTTCACGGGCTATCTTCCCCACGATGAGGTGTTCGACTGTCTGGCCGAGTCCACGGTGTTCGCGTTCCCCTCGCTCACCGACACCCAGGGGGTGGTGGTGCTGGAGGCGATGGCGGTGGGATGCCCACCGGTGGCGGTGAGATCGGGCGCGGTGGAGGACGTAATCGAGTCCGGGCGGAACGGGCTGATCGTGGAGCCGAACCCGGAGGCGCTGGCGGAGGGGGTGATCAGGGTGCTGGAATCTGACGAATTTCGGCGCTCGCTGGCAGGTGAGGCGCAGGCGCGGGCGGAAGAGTTCTCTTCAGGCCGCATGGCCGCGCGTCTGTCCCAGTTGTACGAGAGGCTGCTCGAGGAACGAGCGCGCGCGTGATCCGGCGGCCGATTCTATTCTTTGCTCGGAGGCATATGACCGATGTGTGGAATCGTAGGCTACTTGGGCCCCCGCACCACGTACGAGGTGCTCCTGGAGGGACTGCGGAGACTGGAATACCGGGGATATGACTCGGCCGGGGTCGCCATTCAAGTCAACGGCCACCTGGAGGTGATCAAGGCGCAGGGAAAACTCTCCGTGCTCGCCGACCTGCTGGCCCAGCGCAAGCCGGAGGGGCGGTCTGGGATCGGGCACACCCGGTGGGCGACCCACGGTCCCCCCTCGGAGATCAACTCCCACCCGCACTGTGACTGCGAGGGGCATATCGCGGTGGTGCACAACGGGATCATCGAGAACTACCTGGAGCTGCGGGAGAAACTCCAGGCGGAGGGACACAAGTTCAAGTCCCAGACCGACACCGAGGTGATCCCCCACCTGCTCGAAAAGTACTATCGGGGGGACCTGGAGAAGGCGATGCAGCGCGCGCTGAAGGACATCCAGGGCTCCTACGCGGCCGTCGCGCTGGTGGACAAACAGCCCGGCCTGATCGTCGCCGCCCGGCAGTACAGCCCGCTGGTGGCCGGGATCGGGGAGGGCGAAAACTTCGTCGCCTCCGACATCCCCGCCATCCTCAAGTTCACCCGGAAGGCCTACCTGATCGACAACGGCGAGATGGTGGTGGTCACCGAGCAGAACATCGACGTGAAGACCATCGAGGGCAAGTCGGTGAAGAAGCCGGTCTTCCAGGTGAAGTGGGACGCGGCGATGGCGGAGAAGGGCGGTCACAAGCACTTCATGATCAAGGAGATCCTGGAGCAGCCGGACGCCCTCCGCCAGACCATCGGCCAGCGCATCCGGGGGCGAGGCCCCACGCTGAACCTGGAGGAGACGAAGTTCTCCGACGCGTTCCTGAAGCGCATCAAGAAGATCGTGATCATCGCCTGCGGAACCGCCTCCTACGCGGGGATGGCGGGCGGATACTGCATCGAGCGGCTGTGCGGGGTGCCGGTGATCGTGGACGTGGCCTCCGAGCTCCAGCATCGGGAGTGCATGTTCGACAAGTCCACCCTGGGCATCGCCATCAGCCAGTCCGGCGAGACCGCGGACACGCTCCAGGCGATCCGCATGGCCCGCCGCCAGGGGGCCAAGGTGCTGGCCATCACGAACGTGATCGGCAGCTCGGTGGCGCGGGAGTCGGACAGCAATCTCTACATCCAGGCCGGCCCGGAGATCGGGGTCGCCTCCACCAAGGCCTACACCAGCCAGATCCTCGCCATGCTGCTGTTCGCCATGAAGCTGGCGGAGGTGAGGGGCGCCATCAAGCCGGCCCGGCTGCGGGGCCTGCTGCGGGCCATCAAGAAGCTCCCCGATCAGGCCGCGGAGTTCCTGGCGAAGGAGGCGAAGCACGTCAAGCGGCTGGCGAAGAAATACCTGTGGTGCAAGCGCTACCTGTATCTGGGCCGCGGACCCAACTATTCCACGGCGATGGAGGGCGCGCTGAAACTGAAGGAAATCGCTTATATCGACGCGGAGGGCTACGCGGCCGGGGAAATGAAGCACGGCCCGCTGGCCCTGGTCACCGAGGAATGCACGGTGATGTCCGCGGTGGTCGAGGGGGAGCACTACGAGAAGAGCCTGGGCAATCTGCAGGAGATCCGCGCCCGGGGCGGCAAGGTGATCGCCATCGCCAACGAGGGTGACGCCGAGATAGAGAAGTACGCCGACGACGTGATCCGCATCCCGAAGACCGACGAGCTGCTCTCTCCGGTGCTGGCGGGCATCCCGGTGCAGTTGTACGCATATCACGTGGCCGACATGCTCGGCTGTGAAATCGACCAGCCGCGCAACCTGGCGAAGAGCGTGACGGTCGAATAAGTCGTTCTCTCCGGGGCCCGCCGTGTGCGGGCCCCGGGTCGTTGATTCTGTCTCGCTGGGGGTTCAACATGGCAGAGTCGCCTGCAACGAGGGGGCAACGCCCGGCCGCCGGCCCCTGGGGCCGCGCCGCGCTTCTGTGGCTGGTGTTCACCAGCGGGGTGGCGGTGATGGGCCTGGAGATGTCGGCCTCGCGGCTGATCGCGCCCTACTTCGGCACTACGCTCTCGGTGTGGACCAGCCTCATCGGGCTGGTGCTGCTGTTCCTCACCGTCGGCTACTACCTGGGGGGAGCGCTCGCCGACAGGTTTCCCAGCCGGTTCGCGCTGGGGCTCATCACGCTCATCGCGGGCCTGATCGCGCTCGGTCTGCCCTTCTACAGCCGGACCGTGCTCGCCGCCGCGTGGGAGCTCACGCCGAAACTGGGGATCCTGGGCGGATCTTTCCTGGGGACGTTTGCGCTGTTTGCAGTGCCGATGGCCCTGCTGGGATGCGTGTGCCCGTTCGCGATGAAGCTCACCATCCTGGACCTGGGGCGCACGGGGCGCTCCGCGGGCCGCATCTACGCGCTCTCCGCGGTGGGGAGCGTGGCGGGCACCTTTCTGCCGGCGATGGTGACCATCCCGCGGCTGGGCGTGCAGCGGTCCATCATGCTCTTCGGGGCCGCGCTGGTGGTGGCCGCGCTGCTGTTGATCGCGCGGCTGCGGTGGGCGCCCGCGGCCGCCGCGCTCGCGGTGTTCGCGGTTCCCCTCCGACCGCTGCTTCCGGTGAAGGGGGCGATCGCAGTCCGGGAGTCGCCCTACAACTACCTCCAGGTGGTTCAAATGCCAACGAAGGGGGGCGGATTCATGCGTCTCCTGATCGTGGACTGGGGGGGGTTCTCGGTGTATCAACCCGGCGTGTTCCGCACCCATGAGTACTACGACTACCTGCTGCTGGCACCGCTGATGCGGCCGCGGCCTCCCTCCCGGTGGCTGAAGCGGGTGCTCATCATCGGCCTGGGAGCGGGAACCGCCTCGAAGCAGATCACCCAGTGCTACGGCCCGGTGGAGATCGACGGGGTGGAGATAGACCCCGCCATCGTGGACCTGGGGCGCAAGCTGTTCGCCATGAACGAGGAGAATCTGCGGGTGCACGTGACCGACGGCCGCGCCTTCCTGGCGGGGGCGAAGAAGCCCTACGACTGGGTGATCGTGGACGCCTATCAGGGTTCGGACATTCCCTTCCACCTCACCACCAAGGAGTTCTTCCAGCAGTTGCGGGAGCACATGTCCCCGGACGGGGTGCTGTCCATCAATGTCGCCTGGTGGCGGCCGGATGACCGGGAGCTGCTGGACCGGCTCTCCGCCACCGTGGGCACCGCGTTCCCGCGGGTGGCGGTGCTGCCCGGCATCTCCGAGCACTCCGGGGCGGTGCTGCTCGCCGGAGGGGAGGATTTCTCCCCTGATCACCTGATGGCGAACGTGAGGGCCGTGGGGCATGAGGGACTGGAGGATATCGTGCAGGAGGTCCTCGGCCCCGAATCGCCGGACCTGGTTCCGGTGACCATCACTCCGCAAAGCCGGTCGCGGGTCTTCACCGACGACCGCGCCCCGGTGGAGGAGATCGCCGACCGCATGTATCGGGAGCGGCGGCGTCAGAGTTTCGCACGCGAGCGGGCGATTTTGGGGCTTTAGCGGCATAGTAATCTCCCCCTGGGGCGAGGTATTATCTCCGTGATGCGGGGGCCGCGCGGAGAGACCGGACGCCGTCTCCCCGGCCCTCACTCGGGAGATGGGATGATGGCAGGAGGACGTGATCTGAGTCGCCGGTCGCCGCGCTGGCTCAATGGTCTCATCTGCTTTTCCGGCCTCGCCGGAGCGGTCTACCTGTTGTGGGGCATGATCGTCTCCGAATCAGACGGCAGCGAGGCTTTCCTGGGCACCACGGCCATCATCTCGCGCCTCGTGGCGGCCGCGGCGCTTCCGGTCCTGCTGGCGGTGACGGGGCTGTCCCGCATCGCCAGGCGGTTGGTTTTGGGGGAGGAGAGGGAGCCCGCGGCGGGCGCCCCCAACCCCGAGGCATCCGCGCGCGCCGCGGGGGCTGTCCGCCAGACGTTGTGGGCGAGGATGTGCCACCGCGTGCGCCGCCGCGCCGACGCCTCTTCCGCCTCCGACTCCCACAAGATGGCCGCCTAGCTCCCTCGCGCCCCGCTCTCCTCTCCGGGGCGTATGTTCCCCTGACCCGGTTGCCCCGCGCCGGCGACAGGGTTGCCGCGGCCGGGCTGGAATAAAGCGGCAATCTACGTTCCCAGGAGAATCTCATGTCTCGATCACGCATGTCGGCCGCGCTGGTCGGCGCGGCGCTGGCGATCTTGCTCTGCGGCCCTGCTGGAGCCGAGCATCTCTCGCTGCGGTTCCAGGCCGGCATGTTGCTGGGCCTGCGCGCCGGGCGGGAGGCGCTGCCCGCGCCGGGGATGCCGGGAGGATTTTACGCCCAGCGATACGAGGTGCGCACAGGCGACAACCTGTTGCCGGAGGCTACACCCGAAAAGCTTCCTGCTCCGCCCCCCGCCGGGTTTTCGGTGGACCGAAAGGTGCGCTGGGAGGGGAAACCCACCTTCTGCATCTCCCTGCCGGAGGACCAACCCGCGGACTCCGGAGAACTGGAGGTGAAAGCAAAGAACATTCATCCCCACCACATTTACCTGCTCCGGTTCGCCCACCGGGGAGCGCGGCTGGGCGGGGACTTCCCGCCCATCGTGCACATTCGGGAGTGGACTGCGGAGGGGAAGTGGGCGTGCCCTCAGCTGAACGTGGACCTTCTGTACGGCACCTATGACTGGAAGGAGGAGGTGGTCGCCATTCCCGCGGTGGAGGGAGCCGCCTCGCTCTCCATCATGGTGCACCATCCGCGGGGAACGGGTCGGTTCTGGATGAGCGCGCTGACGCTGCGGGAGGTGCAGCCGCAGCCCACCGCGCTGGTGCCGGGAATGTGGCGGAGACAGGGGAACAAATCGGTCTTCCGGGGTCAGATCCCGAACACCGGGGTGACCCTGCTGGCCGCGGCCCAGGAGGGCGAGGACCGCATCCACGTCACCGTCACCCTGGCGGCGCTGACGGACCGGTTGCGGGAGCAGCCGGCGGCGATGGTGGTGGGGTTCCGGCTGCCCTTGGAGGCGGAGGGATGGCGCTGGGGGGACTACTTGCACCGGGAACGGCGGATCGCGCCGGGGCGGGACTACTCGCACACCGTGCTCATCGGCCGCAAGACGTTCCGCGAAGTCTCCTGGTTTCCCATGGCCCCGGTATCGGGGCCTGAGCACGGCATCGCGCTTACGGCTCCGCTCACCCCGCCGCTGTTGGGCCGGGCGCGTTATGACCATCGCGGCTATCTCTGCCTGGAGTGGGATCTGGGCATGGCGGCGCGGAGCACGGCCCAGGTGGAGAGGGTACAGTTCTCGTTCGACATCGTGCGCTATCCGCCGCGGTGGGGCTTTCGCGGGGCCCTCGCCAAGTACTATGAGCTCTATCCCGCGCTCTTCGCCAGCACTGCCAAGCGCGGCGGCTGGTTCGACGGCCACAGCGAGCGGATGCCGGATTTGAGGGAGTTCGGCATCCAGTACGTCGAGGCCCATTTCGCGCAACCCGCCACCGCGCGCTACGACAACCAGCACGGCCTTTACACCTGCTCCTACAGCGAGCCCTGGATGTGGCGGATCCCCGTAAGCGAGGAGAACGATAAATCGCGGGCAAAACCGCTTGCCACTTACCTCCCCAAGATCGAGGCGGACGCGGATCTGCCGCCGGACGTCATGGACAAACACGATTACTGGACCGCGCCGCGCCGGGACTCGGTGCGAGCCTTCCTGAACTCGGCCATCTACGGCCCCGACGGCGAATACTCCATCAAGAGCATCGCCACCTATGGAGCCGGGACCTTCATCGAATTGAACACCTCCTGCCTGCCCCGCATCCGGAGCAAGCGATGGGGGGAGATGAACCGCGCCCTGCTCTCCTACCGGTACGAGACCCAGGCCGACGTCGCGCGCTGCGCGGCCGCCGGCGCGCGGGTGGAGGGAGTGTACTTCGACTCGGTGGGGAACTGGTCCGACATCGCGGCCGAGGATCACCGCGCCGAGCACTTCCGCTTCGCCTCCTTCCCTCTCACCTTCAGCTACGCCACCGGGAAGCCGGTGATCTCCGGGCTGGCGGCGATGGCGGAGTACATGGAATTCATCAGGAGGAAGGGGTTCATCACCATGGCGAACACCGACCCGCCCTATGTCGCCTACGCGGCCCCCTATCTGGATATGCTCGGCGCGGGAGAGAACTACGGAGAGCCCTTCACCGACGACGAGGCGCTCTGCCACGACCGCGCGGTCGCCTATCACAAGAGCGTGAGCTTCGGCAACGGGGGTATGCTCGGCGTGCCCACGGCGGAGGCGGAAAAGCGTTTCCGTCTGCTGCTGTTCTACCAGGTCTATCCGGGCATCTTCGCCCGGGATCCCGCGCCTGTGGAGCGCGTGCTCCCTCTCTATCGCAAGTATATGCCCCTGATGCAAAAGATGGGAGCGGCCGGCTGGGAGCCGATCCCCTGGGCCGCCGCGGACAGTCCCGACGTATGGGTGGAGCGGTACGGGCCGGGGCGGGGCGACACCGTCTACCTGGCGCTGCGGAATCACAGCGACGAGCCGGTGGCCACCTACCTGACCGTGGAGCCGGCCGGATTCGGCCGGACGGTCCAGGGGCTGAAGCGGGCGGCGGAGGCGCTCACCGGGCGGAAGCTGCTGTTCCACCGGATGGGCGCGCGGCTCCGCCTGTCGGTCTCGATTCCGGCCGGAGACACAACGGTAGTGGCGTTGTCATGGACCCGATAAAAGGGGGCCGCGGGCCGAGATGACGGAGCCGAAGCGAGCCAACCTGATAGATCATCTGGCGGAGCTGCGCACCCGCATCATCCGCTCGGCGCTGTATGCGACGGCGGGCATGATCCTGGTGTGGGTGGGCTACGATCCCATCTACCGCTTCGCGGCCGCGCCCATCCTGCGGGCGGTGCACAGGATTCACGGCGAGATCCAGGTCACCGCCTTCATGGAGGGGTTTCTCGTCAGGGCCCAGATCTCTCTGGTGGGCGGGCTGATTCTCGCCCTGCCGTTCATCTATTGGGAATTGTGGGCCTTCGTCTCCCCCGCGCTCACCCGTTCGGAGCGGCGGATGCTGGCCCCCCTGGTGCCGGTGTCGGGGCTCCTGTTCCTGGCCGGGGTGACGCTGGCCTATCTGATGACAGAGCCCTCCATCGTGTGGATGGCGAGCATGAACCCGCCCGAGACGGTGCCCCGGTACCGCCTGAACGAGAACCTGCTGCTCATTCTCAAATTTTACCTGGCCTTCGGTTTGGCCTTCCAGCTCCCCCTGGTGCTGGTATTGCTGGCCGCGCTGGGGGTGATCGACTCGAAACTGATGACCAGGCGGTGGCGGGAGGCCTCGGTGGGCATCTTCATCATCGCGGCCGTCATCACGCCCACCTGGGACCCCATCACCATGACGGTATGCGCGCTGCCCATGGTGGGACTGTACCTGGGGACCATCTGGGTGGTGAAGATCATCGAGCGCAGGCGGGAACGGAGGGAGTCGGAGGAGGAGCAGAGTGCAGACGATGCGGACGAATTGGATTGACGTACACACCCACCTGGTTCCCTACCGCGCGGCTTCTGGCTACTCGCGGGGGATCACCGCGGCGGAACTGATCGCCGCCATGGACGAATGGGGGATAGAGAGGGCGGCGGTGCTACCTCTGGAGAGCCCGGAGTGTGACAGCGAGTACGCTCTCACCGCGCAGACCTTCGAGCTCTGCGAACAGCACCCCGACCGCCTGGCGCCGTTCGTGGGCGTCGACCCGCGCAGCCAGCGCGCGGTGGAAAAAGTGAGACACTACGCGGCGCGCGGCGCGCGGGGGTTCGGCGAGCACAAGTGCGGCCTCGCCATCGACGACGCGCGCTCGATGCGTCTGTACGAAGTGTGCGGCGAACTGGGGTTGCCGGTGCTCTTCCACATGGACCCGGACCTGAACTGGGACGAGGCGGGGCTGCCGGGGCTGGAGCGGGTGCTGAAGACCTTTCCCCAGACCACCTTCATCGCGCACGGGCCGGCCTGGTGGTCGGCGGTCTCCGCGGACGACGACCGCAAGGGGGGCTATCCAAAGGGGCCGGTGAAGCCAGGCGGCGCGGCCGACCGGATGCTCTCAGAGCGGCCGAATCTCTATGCCGACATCTCCGCCGGGTCGGGGTACAACGCGCTCACGCGCGACCCCGACTTCACGGAGGGATTCCTGGAGCGGCACTGGCGCAAACTGCTGCTGGGCACCGATTACTTTCTAGCAGGCCAGGCAATTCCCCAGATCGAATGGCTGAGAAACCACCCCATGCCGGAGGAGTGGCGGAAGGCCATTGGCGGGCTGAACGCGCGCAAAGTGCTTCGGTCAGGCTGAGGGGGCCGCCAGGCGTGGCCAGCTATGGGCCTCGGCCTACCTAGCCCGGAATTTCGCCCACTTCTCCTTCATCCGCTTCATCTCCGCGTTAAGCGGCACCGGCTTGCCGGGGCACTGATTGCCCTTCTCGTACAGCCACCTGCCGCGATTGTCCCGGAAGACCGGCATCCGTTTCTTCACCGGCGGCGGGGCCTTCGCCCGCGTCGGTTTCACCGCGTACCAGTAGGCGACGGAGGACATCTCATTGGCCAGGTGGTTGCCGTGGCCGTGCTCGATGGTGACTTTTATCTCCCTGGTGAAGCGGACGGGGTTCTCGATGTGGTGAACGTAACTCGTCTGGTACCCTCCCTCGGTCCAGGGGAGGGAGGTGCCCATGAGGGTGGTGCGGCCCTCGAAGATGGAGCTTCCGTTGCGCAGGAAGGCGTTGTCCTGCATCCCCCAGGCCTGGTTGAGGTAGTCCTCGGAGCCGGTGCCGTGCAGGTCGGGGGGCCACTTGTATCCGTCCACCCAGATCATGTCATCGCCCTCGCCCCACCAGTCCCCCCGGAAGTTGGTGACGCTGAGGTTACACCCGAGATAGTGTCCGCGCCCCTTGGTCTCCAGGATGACGTAGTTGTTCTCCCACGCCTGACGGCCCTTGTTCACGATGTCGGCGAACTGGGAGCCGGGGGCGTTGGTTGGGATCTCCGGCCCCCAGCCCCGGAAGGGATTGGCCCTGCGGAACTCCGCATGGAAATATCCCGCATCCTCCGGCGTCTCCTCGGTGAGCTCGTAGTCGATGTAGAAATACTGAAGGTGATTCTCCTCGCTCTCGTTCACCAGCTCCACCACCGCCCGCTCCCGGAAGGGCATGGGGACATAGGCGTTCAACGCACACCCCTGATTGAACTGATAGGGGAAACGGGTCGAGGCCGAGAACAGCAGCGACTGATAGGAGGCCACCAGACCGTGCCCCAGGCCGAAGAAATCCCCCAGCGGGCACAAGACGCTGGGATAGCGGGCATTGTCCCAGGTGATCTTCAGCAGACACTCCCGGTAGTGGTTTTGCTGGGTCATCCAGATGTGGGTGATCTTGCCCGGCCCCTTGATGTCGGCCAGCACGCGCGATTCGCCCGCCGGTATCACCCAGTAGTCCGCGTTCCGGCCCGTGGTGTCCCAAGAGGAGGCGCGTCCGGTGCGCCCCTTTCGGATGCGGGAAATGTCGTCCAGCATGAGAACCATCCTTTCCGTGCCGTCTTTTCCCGAGAGGCCGCCTGCGCGCCGCCCGGGCGATGCCGCTCATCTGGCTTTGCCGTCCTGCGCGGCGACCCTTCTGTTCTGCGCGGCGCGGCCGGCCGGAGAGATGTCGCCCGCGCCGTGCAGGGACCGCCCGCCGCGCGGGTAACATGCTAATAGTGCTCTGAGGAGGCGAAGGACCGTGGCTCTCTTGCCCACCATCAAGATCGGCGACAAGGAAGTGACCCGGCTCATCTGCGGCGGGAATCCCATCAGCGGGATCTCTCATTACAGCGCGGAGATGGACCGGGACATGCTGCACTATTTCACCATGCCCCGCTTACAGGCGCTGCTGGACGAGTGCTGGCGACAGGGGATCAATACGGTGCAGACCCGCGGCGACCGCCATACCATGCGGATGTACATGGAGCATGTGGACAATGGGGGGAAACTCCAGTGGATCGCGCAGACCGCCTCCGAGTTCCGGGACATCTTCGCCAACATCGCGCAGATCGCCGCCTTCGGCCCCATCGCCATCTACCACCACGGCACCCATGTGGACAATTCCTGGCACGAGGGCAAGATCGACCAGGTGAGGGATTACCTGAAGGCGATCCACGACCACGGCCTCCCGGCCGGCCTCGGCACCCACATCCCGGAGGTGATCGAGTACTGTGAGGAGCACGGGTGGGAGACGGATTTCTACATGGCGTGCTTTCACAATCTGGCGCGCGGCTACAAGGCGGCCCCGGCCGTGGAGCGCGCGGCCCACGCGAAGGAGCAGTACGTGGACGCGGACCGGGACCGGATGACGCGGACCATCCGGCAGACGGCGAAGCCGTGTCTCGGGTTCAAGATCATGTCGGCGAACCGCAAGTGCGGCAGCCCGGAATCGGTGCGGGCCGCCTTCGAGTACGCGTTCGCCAACATCAAGCCCACGGACGCGGTAGTGGTGGGCATGTTCCCCAAATACCGCAATCAGGTGGAGGAGAACGCCCGCTACGTCAGGGAAATACTGGCGGCCGAGTAGCCCTTTCTAGACGAGGCAAAGAGACCGATTTCTCCCCTCCCCGGGCGTTGCACAGGGCGGCACTGCGTTGTCTGAATATCCCCTGCCCGACGGCCACGCCATCCGCGGCCTGGCGGGAGCGGCTTCTGAGGGAAATATTCACTTTTTCTTGACTGTCCACCCTGCTTGTGGTAGACTTTTCTCCGCCATTCAGGGACCGCGTGTGATGTAATTGAGCGGTATGACAAGGGTGGGTTCGGTTCGCGAGTCTGCGAGCGAGGAGCGTTTGCTCGGATGGATTGCTGGTGAAGGCGGGCTGTCAAGCTGGGCGAGACCTTATCATCATTCCTAACTCACCATGCGACAGCGCAACCTTCACTGGTGGGATTCGGCCGTAGAGTTGGTCGGGTCCTGCGAGTGTTGTTGTTGGCAGGCGCCAGAGAGGCAAGGCGCCCGTCGAAACTGCTCGCGGACGGACTCGCGAGGATGAGAGGAGGTGGTGAACGGACGAGTCGTTGGTAGTAGCATTGACGTTCCATCGCCTCTGGAACGTCGAAGCTGTATCACATTCGAGACCTCTATTGTTGAAGTTTGATGTCCCACCCTGTCAAGGAGGCGAGGTATGACGAAGATGAAGTACGTATGGGCCGCAGTGCTGGTAGCACTGTGTCTCAGCCTGTCTGGGGCGGCCCTTGCGGCGGACGGGTGGTCAGTGACGGCACAAGATCTACCGGCGGCGATCGAGTGGGATGCGAGTGTCGCATCGTCGGTGGAGGCGAGCAACACCGGAGACACCACGTGGGATAGCAATTATGCGTTGGTGTCGGT
>WFSF01000121.1 GCA_015486155.1 Armatimonadota bacterium | reverse complement strand
GACCGTCTCCCGCGCTCGCAACAGCATCAAGGAGGGCGACCGCATCAGCGCCCCCCTCTTCGCGAGCAAGGTGTTCCCGGTGATGGTGACCCAGATGATTGCGGTGGGCGAGGAGACCGGACGTCTGGACGCGATGCTGGTGAAAGTCGCCAACTTCTACGACGAGGAGGTGGAGTCCACCCTGAAGGCGCTCACCTCTTTGATCGAGCCGTTGATGATCGTCGGCCTGGGGTTGATCGTGGGCTTCATCGCCGTCTCGGTGATCTCCCCCATCTACTCCCTGGTGGGATCCCTCGGGGGCTGAAGGAGCTCCTGTTCGATTCGGCGAGAGACTATTTCTCGCCCTGTAGAGACGATCGCTCGCCGCCGGCGTCCGCCGCTCCGGGGCTCCGGCCGGCGCATATCCGGAAGGAGGCAGACCCTCCGAAGCCGAAGATAGCAGGTGCTTCGGAGAAAAAGGCGACATGGCAAGGGCGAAAGACAAGGCTGCGGCTCGGGCGGAGATAGACGCACTCGTCCGCCGCTACCGGGAAACCAAAGACACTACTATTCGCAACCGCATCATCTCCCAGCACATGTATCTGGTGCAGACGGTCGCCCGCAAGTTCGCGGGGCTGGGCGAATCCCGCGAGGACCTGCTCCAGGAAGGCGCGATGGGCCTCATCAACGCGGTGGAGCTCTACGATCCAGATCGCGGCGTGCAATTCTCCACCTATGCCACCCACCTGGTGGACGGCCAGATCCGCCACTACCTGCGGGACAAGGGAAAGCTCATCAAGCAGCCCGCCTGGGTGCAGGAACTCACCACCAAGATCCTCAAGGCCGCCGACGCGCTCACCCAGGAGATGAACCGGCAGCCCACCATCGAGGAGATCGCCCAGCGCATCAACTCCAGGCCGGAAACGGTGCAGAAGATTCTCGACGCCCGGGAGCGGGCGAAGGTCGCCTCCCTGGACGCCGCGCGCTCAGATGACGACGGCCAGGCCCCCGCCGTGGACCCGGAGAAACTGGTCACCGACGGGCCGGACGACGCCCACCTGCCCATCGAGGATCGCATCTTCCTGCGGGACGCCATCGCCAAGCTCAAGGACCTCGAGCGCAAGGTCGTCCATCACTTCTACTACCTGGACCTGAATCAGACGGAGATAGCCCGCAAGCTGGGCATTTCGGTCAACTACGCCTCCTATCTCCTGCGCGGCGCCATCGCCAAGTTGAAACGGAGTTTCGAGGCCCAGGAGCAAGCCGCCATGGCCGCATCCAACCCCGGCAGCGGAAATCCCCGGGAGGAGGCCTATTCCATCTCCTTCCGTCCCGCGCCCACCGACCGGGTGACCAAGCTCGCCACCGCGGACTATTTCCGTGAGCGGCTGGATCAGGAGCTGGCCCGCGCCCAGCGCTACCCGCAGCAGTTCTCCCTGCTGCTGATCGCGCCCGACCAGAAACTCCCGGACGATACGCTGGCCGCGCTGGCCCGCCTGCTCCAGACCAACATCCGCAGCATCGACCTGGCGGCCCGGCTCACCGGCAGCCTCTTCGGCATGTTGCTTCCCCACACCGGACGCGAGGCCGGCATCCTGGCCGAGCGCCTGGTGCGCACGGTGGCCGCCCGAATGAAGACGGCGCGCACCCAGGAGGGAGAGGAGACCGCGGGGGTGACGGTGACCATCGGCTTCGCGGTCTACCCCACCAACGGCCGCTCCGTGGAGGCGATGTGGCGGTCGGCCGAGCAGGCCCTGGAGGAGGCGCAGGGAGAGGGCGGAAACCGCTACCTGCGGGGAGCGACGGCCGCCAACAACGGCCCCGCCGCCGCCACCGCGTAGGGGCGGTCTGCGAGTCATTCTGAATACTGGGCACCACGAGGGGTGTTGTGCAAGGAGTGAAGTGTCCGCGGGCGAGAATGAATCAGCGGGTGTGACTTCGGTCGGCGGGCTGAAGCAAACAATCAATTCGAGCATTGTACTTTTCCCGTGTTCCCGGGCGTTTAGATTACTTATGAGGTCTAAGGGGCACACTCGAATCAGTTTACACGGTGATAAGTAAAGGATATACTAAGAGTGGTTCCGGCGGAGTTGGACCAGAAACCGAACATGCTTGGAGTAGCCTCTATTATCATCCCGCCCCTTTACATCAAGCATCGTGTGGGAGTAGCGTCATGATGAGTTGCATACATTCGCACGGAGGGCGAAGATGGTAGAGCATCCGCGTAATGGTGCAGGATCTAAGCAAGTCTACGAAGACGACGCGTATGCTGCCCTTCAAGGACTTCGAAATGGACTACTTAGAGATGTCATCACCGAGATAGGCCGCATTGCCAGCGACAGATCTCCGGACGAACATGGTGTCATACGCATAACCCTGAAAGATGTTCATAGGGCGTTTGTGACAGTGGCCAAGCGATATATAGAAAAGGAAAATGAGACACAGGGAAACAAGGTGACGGCATAGGGGGGCACGTGGGTAAGTCTAAACTGGCACCTACTCAGGAGGCGGTCGAATACGCAGAAACGCTGTTTGCCCGATACATTGCCGATCTAGAGGCGCAGGAGAATTGTGTCGCAAACGAAGATCGGGGAGGTCGCGCGAGCGAACTGGTTCCCGCGGACTATGAAGAAGCAGACAGGCGAATTCGCAATCGCGTTGGCAGAAAGAAGACCCCCACATGGGCTATCCTTGGTAGTGTGGCGTCTGCCATTGCCGCAGCAGCATTTTCCCAATTGGTCACCGGCATAGCCTCGCAATCCAAATGGTGGTCTGTGTGGTACCACACGAGTGCCGTCGTTGTTCTTGCTTCATTGGCTCTTCTTGGGGCCGTCATTTTCGCCGTTCAAGCTCAACATTAGGGATGCATATCGGTTTTCGTCTCCGAGGCGTCGTCCTTTTGGCGCTTTCTACGGACCGTCATCTTCCTCGTTGCTAGATCCGCCACCGCGTAGCCTCGGCTCAGCCCTGGGGCTGGAACTTCACCAGGATCACGTCCCCCTCCCGAACCGCGTAGTCCCTTCCCTCGGTCGCCACCTTTCCGGCGCGATGGGCCTCTTGCCAGCTGCCGATGGCGTCCAGCGCCTCGAAGGGGATCACCTCCGCGCGCACGAAGCCCTTTTCCATGTCAGTGTGAATCCGCCCGGCCGCCTCTGCCAGTTTGGCCCCCCTCGGCACCGTCCAGGCC
>WFSF01000120.1 GCA_015486155.1 Armatimonadota bacterium | reverse complement strand
GGGAGGGTCTCAGGCCGCGCGCCATGACGGCGGCCGGTTGTTCCCCTCCCTCCGACTGTCGGTTCGGCGCCGACGCGCCTGCCGACAGGGGGTGCGGGGCGCTAGGGCGCCCGGTGCCAGCCACATTTCGCACAATAAGGAGCGAAGTCGGCATCGGACAGGGACAACACGGAGGCTAGCCGTCCGAAGACGGCGGGCTGTGCGAAAAACACACGCCATTCTCTTCATCCCCCCTCAGCCCGTCGTCCCGCCGGTGGCTGCGCGGCAACCGCCGCAAGGATCACGCCAACTCGCAGCAACGCCCGTACTCGGCCGCACGCCGCTCTCCCTCCGGCGCGGCGCGCCTTCCATCGGTTCCCTCCCGCCGGCTTCCCTGGGAGGCAGAGCAATGAAGGTGTTGGTGACCGGGGGCGCGGGCTTCATCGGCTCCCATCTGGTGGACGAGTTGCGGGCCCGCGAGCATGAGGTGTGCGTTCTGGACAACCTCGCGGTGGGCAGCATCGACAGCATCAAGCACCATCTGGGGAAGGCGGGCTTTCGATTCATCTGCGACTCCATCCTCAACGCGGAGCAGCTGGACGAGTTGATCGCCGAGACGGACCTCGTCTATCACCTGGCGGCCGCGGTGGGGGTGCGCCACATCGTGCGCGATCCGCTGGGGGCCATCCTCACCAATGTGCAGGGCACCGAGAACGTGCTCGCCTCCTGTGCGCGGCACTGGAAGCGGGTCGTGATCACCTCCAGCAGCGAGGTCTACGGCCGCTCCAACGGCCGGCCGCTCTCGGAGGATGCCGACCGCGTGCTGGGCCCCACCTTCGTCAACCGCTGGTCCTATTCCGCCAGCAAGGCGATTGACGAGCACCTGGCCTGGGCCTACCACAGCAAGGGGCTCGAGGTGTCCGTGGTCCGCTACTTCAACTGCTACGGGCCGCGCCTCAACGAGAACGGCTATGGCAGCGTGGTCGCCAACTTCATTCGTCAGGCCCTGCGGGGGGATCCGATCACCGTGCACAACGGCGGCCGTCAGACGCGCAGCTTCACCTATGTCAGCGATACCGTTCAGGGGACCATCCTCGCCGGCGAACGGCCCGAGGCGGTGGGTGAAGCCTTCAACATCGGCAACCCGGTGGAGACCTCCATCATGGACCTCGCCCTGCTCGTCAAGCGGCTCACCGATTCTCAGTCGCCCATCGTGCAGGTGCCCTATGAGGACTACTACGGGCAGCGCCACGAGGACACCCCCCGCCGCTGCCCGGAGATCTCCAAGGCGCGCGAACTGCTGGGGTTCGCGCCCAGGGTGAGCCTGGAGGAGGGACTGCGCCGGACCATCTCCTGGTGCGCCTCCCATTACTCCCTCGCCCCCCGCGCCACGCTCGCATATCTCGACGTTCAGTCCCGAATACCGCTCGACGCGCCCATGCCGGGGGATGGCGGAGAGCGTCTGGAGGACGGCTCAATTGCTCAACGCATCTAGGATGCTCGTGATCATGCCTCATCCCGACGACGAGACCTTTTCCTGCGGCGGGACCATCGCCCGGGCCAGGGCGGAGGGCGTGTCCGTGTACGTGATGATCATGTCCGTGGGAGACCTGAATCACTATCACCAGCAGCAGTCCTTCGTCTCCGCCCGCACCCGCCTCAACGAGCTGGAGGCGGCGATGCGCTGCCTGGGGGTGGAGGAACACGTCGTGATTTACGCGGACACCGAGCGGCACATGCGGCTGGACGCGATCCCCAGGAGAGAGTTGATCGCGCAGATCGAGCGGGAGAGCCCGCTCGCGCTTGACCGGGTGCAGCCGGAAGTGGTGATTCTGCCCGCCCCCTCCTACAACCAGGACCACCAGGCCACCTTCGAGGCCGGCTTCGCGGCCTGCCGGCCGCACCTGCCCTGCGACAAGCCCTTCGTCCCCGTGGTGCTCTCCGCCGATTCCCCCCAGCTCGGCTGGAGCCATACCCCCCGCCAGTTCCACCTCTATGTGGACATCAGCGGGGAACACCTGGACCGCAAACTCCAGGCCCACGCCTGCCACCGCTCCCAGCTCAAGCAGGACCCCCACCACGCAAGCCTCGAGAACCTGGAACGGCTGGCCAGGCTGCGCGGGTCGGAGGTGGCGGTGGAGGCGGCGGAGGCCTTCACCTGTCACCGGATGCTGGTGTGAGGAGGAGAGAATGCTCGCGGCGATACATCAACTGCACTACCTGCCCTGGCTGCGCTATTTCGAGAAGCTCGCCCGCGCCGATGTCTTCGTGGCGCTGGATGATGTCCAGTACACCAAGAACGGTTTTCAGAACCGCAACAAGATCAAGCACGCCGACGGCTGGGGGTATCTCACGGTGCCGGTCAAGGCGCGCCTCGGCCAGAGGCTCGACCAGACGGAAATCGCCGGCGTGAAGGGATGGGGCCGAAAGCACGCCCGCGCCCTCCGGTTCAGTTACTCCCGCGCGCCTTATTTCCCGCGATATGGGCCGGGGCTGCTTGCCTTCTACGAGCGCCCCTGGCGTCTCCTCAACGACCTCAACTGGGAACTACTGCAATACCTGTGCTCCGCCCTGGGAATCGCCACGAGATTGGTGCGCAGCTCGGAGCTTCCGGTTACCGGAGAGAGCACCGACCGCCTGATCGAGATCTGCCGCGCGGTGGGGGCCGACGCCTACTACACCGGGGCCTTCGCCCTGGAGTCCTATCTCGACCCGCGCCGGTTCCGAGAGGCGGGGATCCGGCTGCTCGCCCAGAGGTGGCGGTGCCCCTCCTATCGCCAACTCTTCCCCGGGGTCGGGTTTCTCCCCGACCTGTCCGTGGTTGACCTGCTCTTCAACGAGGGCCCCCGCGCGCGGGAGATCCTGCGCCGCGGCGCGGCCGCGCTCCCCGTCGGGGAGACAGAGCGAACCCAGGAATACCGATGGGATGCAGTAGCATGATTCATCATTCCCGGCCCTCCATAGACGAAGACGACATCGCCGCGGTGGATAGGGTGCTCCGGAGCGGCTGGCTCGCCCCCGGCGAGCAGGTGCGCCGATTCGAGGCCGAGGTCTCCTCTTTCGTCGGCCATCGCTTCGGCCTCGCCTCCTCCTCCGGCGCCGCCGCGCTCCACCTGGCCTTGCTCTCGCTGGGCGTCGGCCGGGGGGACGAGGTGCTCATCCCCGCCTATGCTTGCGCCGCGGTGATGAACGCGGTCGAACAGACGGGGGCGGCCCCGGTGCTCTGCGACGTGGATCCGGAGACCGCCAACCTGCTGCCGGAGGAGGTGGCGCGGCGCCTGGGGGCGCGCGCCAGGGCGGTGATCGTGGTCCATTCCTTCGGCCATCCCGCCGACCTCGATTGGGTCAAGGACAGCCCCGTTCCGGTGATCGAGGACTGCGCCCAGGCGCTGGGCGCGCGCTGGCGCGGCCGGCCGGTGGGGGCGCGGGGCGCGCTCGCCGTGTTCTCCTTCTACGCGACCAAGGTCATCACCACCGGCATGGGCGGCATGGTGTGCACCTCCGACCCGGAGCTGGCGGAGCGCCTTCGGTCCCTGCGGGGTTGCGACAAGCGCGATACGCACGAGGTGCGCTGGAACTGCCGGATGAGCGATCTCGCCGCCGGCCTGGGGAGGAGCCAATTCGCCCGTCTCCCGGAGTTGCTGCGGCGTCGGCGCGCCCTCGCCGACGAGTACGACCGCAGGCTGGCCGGACTGGCCGCGGCGCTGCCCCCGC
The DNA here is from genome assembly GCA_015486155.1 of Armatimonadota bacterium. GTDB lineage: Bacteria > Armatimonadota > Hebobacteria > Hebobacterales > Hebobacteraceae > S016-27. Next base: position 1,042 of record WFSF01000120.1, on the reverse strand, counting down.
GCAGGCGGGACGGCCGGCCCATCTTCTATCGTTACGTGATACGCGTTCCGCGCGCAGACCGGGTGATCGCGGCCTTCGCCGCGCGCGGAGTGGAGTGTAAACGTCCGGTGTACCGGCCGCTCCATCGCTATCAAGGGGAGCAGTTCCTGCCCCACGCGGACCGGTTCCACGAGCAGGCGGTCTCTCTTCCGCTGTATCCCTCCCTCACCCGGGAGGAGGTGGACCATCTCCTGCAGGCGGCCCGCGAGGCGCTCGGGGCAGCGCGGAGGACGCGCGCGAGGGTGGCGGCATGATGCTGGAGAGACCGGTCATCACAATCGCGGCCTGCGCAGGCGTGAGCCTCTCGCTGGGGCTGCTGCTGAGCCCGGCGATGCGGCCCGTCGCCCTCCGGCTGGAGTTCATCGACCGCCCCAACCCGCGCAAACCGCAGGGCCGCGGGCTGCCGCTGCTGGGGGGCGTCGCGCTGTATCTCTCGGCGGTCGGCGCCTACCTGCTCTTCGCGCCTCTCGACCTTCGTTCCGTGTGGCTGATCGGGGGCGGCGGCGGTCTGCTCGCGCTGGGATTGATAGACGACCGGATCGCCGTTTCGGCCCGTCTCCGGCTGGCGCTCCAGGCGGCCGGCGCACTGGGGGTGGCGGCGTCCGGCATCCGTTTCCAGTGGTTCCCGTGGGAGCCGGCCGACTATCTCGTCTCCATCATCTGGCTGTTGGGGGTCACCAACGCCATCAATTGCCTGGACTGCGCGGACGGCATTGCGGCAGGCGTCGGAGCCGTGGCGGCCGCGGCCCTGTGTGTGATCGCCGCCGTCCACTCACACTGGGCGGTGGCGACGATGGCCGCCGCGCTTTTCGGCGCCTGCCTCGGCTTTCTCCGGTACAACTATCCCCCGGCATCCATCTTCCTGGGGGATGCGGGCAGCACGGTGTTGGGTTTTCTTCTGGGGGCGCTGGCGATGGCCGCCTCCCGCGACGCCCCTCCCTTCACCCAGGCCTGGGTGGCCGCGCTGCCCCTGGCGGTTCCGGTGTGGGACATCGTCGTGGTG
>WFSF01000119.1 GCA_015486155.1 Armatimonadota bacterium | reverse complement strand
GGGATAGACGATGGGGTCGGAGCCCGGGGAGGCCGATTCCCGGCCGCGTCGCACGAAGCCGGGGGGCAGGTCTTTCACCGCGGGCCAGTAGTCTGCGAGCGGCCAGGCGTCGAGGGCCCGCAGCGCGCGCTCTATGCGGGCGCGGGGCCATCCCTCACAGGGTTTTCCCAGCAGGCACCCGGCGGCCCTCCCCAGCCATCCGCCCAGGGTGCGGTCCGCGAGGGCCGCGGGGGCCGCCCGGCGCGGAAAGCCCGGGGGCGGCTCCGGCCGCGCGGCGCGGATCGCCGCGAGGTCGGAGGGCTCCTGGTAGGGGAAATCGGCGCGCCGGGGCAGGTCCTCGAGGGCGCGCCAGATGGAGAGGAGCTGCGCCGCCGTGGGGCGGCCGGAGATGCGCTCCAGCGCGCGCTGCGGCGCGGAGACGTCATAGCCCTCCTCCTGCCGCGCGGCCAGTTCCTCGCGCAGGAGGGATTGGGTGAGGAGTTTTTCCAGCATGGTTTTTTTCCGGGGGGAGGGGATGGCGGATCAGAAGCTGGGTTGCGCGGGGAGCAGCAGGCGCTCCCCTATTTGAAGCTTATGGTATCGGCGGTCCCGGTCCTCGATGCCCGCGCCCACCGCGTCCGGGTCTCCGGTGCACCAGATGAGGTTGCTGTCATAGGTGCCGTAGTGACAGGGGATGATGTAGCGGGCGCGGGTGGAGTTGGCCAGTTTGATCGCGCCCTCCGTGCCCAGCACGTGAGGCGCGATGGGGAGCAGGAGGACGGTGATGTCCTTGATTTCGAGGTGTTCGTCCATGAGCGTCGTATCGTCCGGGTGCCAGACGGTGACGCCGGCCGCCTCCACGATGAATCCGCAGCAGTCGCCCCGCCGGGTGTGGCCCCGTTCCTCCTGGTGGCAGGCGGGAGTGGGGGTGACGACGATGTCGCCGATGCGGAGTTTCTGGTGGTAGCGTGCGACGCGGATGCGGTCGTCTGAGAGGCCGTACTCCCGCAGTTTCTTCGCGGTGCGTTCGGTCCCGATGAAGAGGGCGTGGGTGCGATTGATGATCTCGGGGATGGTACGGGGGCCCAGGTGGTCCGCGTCGTCGTGGGTGATGAGGACGACGTTGGCGCGGTCGATGTTCCGCGCGCGGATGGGCAGGGGCACCATCAGCGGAAGGCCTATCTCGGAGGTGACCGGATCGGTGTCGTCCTTGGGCTCGATCACCGGGTCGATCAGAATCACGCGGCCGGCCGCGTTTATGGCGAAGCCTGCGTTTCCCAACCACCATACGCTCACCGCGACGGCATCCAGGTCGGTGAGTTCCTTCGGGTCTATGATAGCCACTTGCGTCCCCTCAGCACACCCAGACTCTTTCTAATCTTTGCCGTGTTTCGGCCAATCCCCTGCGGCCGCCGCGAAGAAGTTGTCCGGCTCCGCAGGGGGGGCGATTCCCGCCGGCGAACTCGACACGGGGGGGATTTCCGCAGGGGATCATGAGTGGAGCCAAGAGAGTAATCGGATTCGTCGGGTGCCCTCCCGAGAAGGAGTTGGAAGTCCGCCGCGCGTGCCGCCTGGTGGACCTGGACAATCTCATCCCGGGGGCGCCGCCGGCGAGTGAGTCGCTGCTGCCGCGCACCACCTGCCGGATCATCCGGCGGGTGCTGGACAACGCCTTGTATCTGCGGCCCGATGAGATCGTGATAGATGACGGCTACGGCAAATGTGACGCGGCGAGGGGGCTGGCCGACGTGCTCGAAGAGGTGTTGGACATTCCCATCGTGCGCACGCAGAACGAGAACCGCGCGCCGGCGGGCACCCCCATTTCGGATTCCAGGCTGCCCCTGTTGCGCAAGGTGGAACTCATCCTGGACGGCCTGACGGCCCCGGGTAGGGAGGAGTTGGAGCCGGAACCGAACCCGCCGGCCGGTTTCTGGGGGGTTCCGGCGGCCGATTTCGCCATCTACGAGCTCTTTCCGGCGGGAACCCAGGTGTTGGGCTGGACGCGGTGTGTGGAGAACCGGACTCCGGCCGACTGGGAGATGGAGACCTGGGTGCCGGAGGGTATTCCGGTGGTGTTCTTCGCCCAGACCTTCTGCGCGAAGAACATCGTGGCCCAGCAGTTGGCGAGGAAATACGATGGGCTCTATGTGGACGCGGACGGCGTGCTCTCCCAGTCGGTGAGGGCGAAGATAGAGGCTTTTCTCAGGTTCCGGGGGGTGTGGGGCTGATGGCGCGGCTGGGGGATTTCGGGACCACCTGGACGAAGTTGCTCGACACCGGGACCGGCGAGCGCCGGGTGATTGCAACCAGGGAGGCGCGCTCTCTCCCGGTCGACGTCGCCACCGGGCACAACGCCCGCGGGTTGGGGACGCGGTATGTGAACGAGTTGATCGCGCTGGCCCAGGGGGGGCTCCGGATGATCCGGGAGCCGGAGTTCCTGCTGCTGGATGTGGGCTCGCGCGATGTCAAGTATGTGCACATGAGGGAGGGGCGGCTGGTGAACATGGACTGGACGGCCACCTGCGGGGCGCTCACCGGGTTCACGCTGGAGCTGCTCGGCCGCTACTATGGGCTGGACTACGCCGCCGTACCCCCCTCCGAGAAGGCGGTTCCGGTGACCTGCGGGGTGCTGGGGATGGAGAGGTTGTTCGAGTTGATCTCCCGGGGGGTCTCCGAGGAGGAGGCGGTGGCCAGGTTCGCGCGCGGCATCGCCCTGAATGCCCACCGGTTCATCGGGGAACCGCGCAGGTTTCACCTCTCCGGGGGCATGTGCGACAACCCGCTGTTCCTGGCGAGTTTTCCGGATGGCGTGGAGGTGGTCCCGCTGGGGAGGTTCGTGCTGGTGG
>WFSF01000118.1 GCA_015486155.1 Armatimonadota bacterium | reverse complement strand
TTGCCGGAGACCGCGATCGAGGAGGGAGAGGCTCTGGCCCACCGCATCGTCGCCGCGTTCCAATGCGAACTGGCGCGGGCGGCGTTTTCCACCGAGGTCTGCCCCTCCCCAAGCCTCAGCATCGGCGTGGCCGAGCTCGACACGGATGAAGAGTCGTCCGGACCCCGGAGGGAGCGCGAGCTCATCTTCCGCGCCGACGCCGCGCTGTACGAGGCCAAGGAAAGGGGCAAGGCCCAGGTCAGATCCGCCCTTCCGTCAGTCCCTCGAGTGCGCGTGGTGGACGCGGACGACTCTCCGGCGGCGACAGGAGGAGGTCTCGCGACCGTTGAGGCGCAGGACGCTTGACCGCGGCGCCGCGAGGCTCAAATGTCCTCCAGGCTGCGGTAGTACCGCACCGAAGGCAGCTGAATGGTAAACCCGGCCTTCTCATAGGCCCTGCGCGCCGGCGCGTGAGCCGGATCGCCCCCGGTGTTCACCGTGACGAAACGCATCCCCATCTCCTTCAGGCGACGGAATACCTCCCGGTACATCCTGCCGGCCACTCCCCGCCCCTGGCAGTCCGGGTGTACGGCATTGTTGCCGATCTCCCCGATGCGCGAGGACTGGTCCGCGCTGAAGGTGACGAACCCCGCGATCTTTCCGTCCTCCTCCGCGATCAACACCTGCATGCCGCTTTCCGGCTGACAGGCGTTCCGTACCTGTGCCGCCTTCTCCTCCGGCGCGCCGGATGGATGGATCGCCGCGAAGAGTTCCTCCCCCAGCGCCTCCCTATAGAAGGCGTGGATGGGGGCCCAGGCGGCGGCCGCCATGCGCGCAATCTCCTCGACGTCGGAGGGCCTGAGATCTCGGATAACGATGTCGCTCAACGTTCTTTCTCCTGCGCCTCTCACGGGCAGAAATGCGATTGAAGGAAACGGGCCGCGTTGCTCCACAGAGGGAGGAGGCCTGAGCGGCCCTCACTTTCCGTACTCTTCCCGCACTTTCTGCGCCACTGCGGCCTGCAAATCGTCGGCCGTCCAGAATCGCCCCATATCCTGCAAGAAGGTCACGTGATACGGCTCCGGCTTGGCCTGGATGGTCATCTCGCTCTGGCTGTTGATGAGCAGGCCCTCGGAAGACATGCGCGCCCGCTGCATGCTGATTTTGCCGTCCTTGGTGCGCGGGTCGACGTACTTGAGATAGACTTTGCCCGGATATTTCTTCACCAGTCCCTTGAGGACGGCGATGACCTCCTGATGGGTCTCGTCCATGGGGAGGAATGCGATGATGCGCACCTTGGCGTCGGCCGGGCCCTCCTCGAAATACGCCTTCTTGGGGGGTGGGCTCTTGGCCTCCGGCGCGATCGAGGTCTTTACTTCCTTGCCCTTGAAATACTCGCCCGGACGCGTTGGGCGTCCACAGCCGCAGATCGCCGCCGTCACCGTCAACACGACCAGCGTCAGGATGATGCGTCTCCAGTTCATGGCTGTACGCTCCACATACCCTCCATGCACATAAGGGACTATTCTCCGGCGGCGGGAGATTCTCCTGTCTCGCCGCGTTCCGGCCCCTGCCGGGGATGATTATTTGTCGCAATTTCCGCCGCGGTCGGATAGGCGGAGGGGCTGGGCGGGTGGAAATGCAGGAGCAATGAAGGATGGACATCGAGAGATGTGAAGTGAAGACCGAAGACGCCACCGGGAAGTACGAGAGACTGAAGAGCCTGCTGGCGGAGATGGGCGGCGTGGTGGTCGCCTTTTCCGGCGGCGTGGACAGCACCTTGCTGCTGAAGGCGGCGGTGGAGGCGCTGGGCGACCGCGCCCTGGCGGTTACCGCCGACTCCGAGATCTACCCCGGCGAAGAGGTGGAGGAGGCCGTGCGTCTCGCCGAAAAGCTGGGCGCGCGCCTGCGGCGCATCCATACCACCGAGTTGGACCGCGAGGAATTCGCCGGCAATCCGCCGGAGCGGTGTTATTACTGCAAGACCGAGTTGTTCGGCAGACTCGTGGAGATCGCCCGGAAGGAGAACCTGCCGGTGGTGGCCGACGGCAGCAATGTGGACGATACCGACGATTTTCGGCCGGGGATGAAGGCGGCCTCCGAGTTGGGCATTCGCTCCCCGCTGCGGGAGGCGGGACTGACCAAGTCCGATATCCGCGCCATCTCCCGGGCCCTTGGGCTGCCCACCTGGGATAAACCCTCTCTGGCCTGCCTGGCATCCCGCTTTCCCTACGGGCACCGCATAACCCGGGAGAAACTGGCTCGGGTGGCGCGGGCGGAACAGGTCCTGCGCGAGCTCGGCTTCCGGCAGCTGCGCGTGCGCCACCATGGGGATATCGCCCGCATCGAGGTGCCGCAGGAGGAGATGGGGCGCGTGTTCGAGGGGGAGAATCGGCAGCGCATTGTCGCCGGATTGCGCGCACAGGGCTATCTCTACGTTACGCTGGACCTCGAGGGATACCGCACCGGAAGCATGAACGAGCCCCTGAAGGCCGAGGGGCAGAGTCCGCCGGGCTAGCGCGTGCGGGAGACCAGAAAGTCGGCCAGCGCGCGCAGCCACTCCCTCTGCGGCGCGCGGGGCGCGATGGCGGAGATCTCCGCCATCGCCCTGTTGAGCGCCTTCTCCGCCATCTGCTCGCAGTAGGCGCGGCTGCCCAGGGACTCCATCTCGACCGCGGCCGCGGCCGCCTCCTCGGGGCTGGAAATGCCCCCGGTGAGGATGCGGCCGAGTCCGCTCTCCGGGCCGGCCTGCGACAGCGCATGGATGACCGGCAGAGAGCGTTTTCTCCTCAGCAGGTCGCCGCCGACCGGCTTGCCGGTGTGTTCCGCCTCCCCCCAGATGCCCAGCACATCGTCCCGAATCTGAAAGCCGACCCCCAGCTCCCTCCCGAACCTCCGGCACGCCTCCACTACCGACTTCTCCGCCCCCGCGATCAGCGCGCCCACGGCCGCGGTGGCCGAGAGCAAACGGCCGGTCTTCAGCTCGACCATGTGCAGGTAGTCGTCCACGGAGACGTCGTCGCGCCCCTCGAACGAGATGTCGAATTGCTGGCCCTGGCACACCTCCAGCACCGCCTGGTTGAGTTCCCGCCAGCAGGCCGCGGTCGTTTCTCCACCCAATCGCCTCGCGTCGAGATCGGCGAAGCACAGGTTGGCCAGCGCATAGAGCGCGTCTCCGGCGGTGAGCGCCTGCCCCACCCCCCACCGGCGCCACACCGTGGGCC
>WFSF01000117.1 GCA_015486155.1 Armatimonadota bacterium | reverse complement strand
GGGCTCGGAGATGTGTATAAGAGACAGGGCCGCGCCCTCCCCCCCTCGCGCCGCGGGCGGCCCGCCCCTTCCGGGATCTGGCAGCCGCCCGCTTACGACTTTCCCCAGGCCGTGATATCGGCCCGCCTGTCCTCTAGACCTGCATCGGGGCTACCATGTATAGGTAATCCGGGTCGTCCACCCCCTTGATCAAAGCGGTGCTGAGAGCGTGTTCCCCCAGCTGCCAGACGACCTCCTCCGAGTCCATCACGGACAGCGCATCGGTGAGGTATTCGGCATTGAACGCCATGGTTATGTCTTCGCCCGCGATCACCGCGCCCAGCTCCTCTCGGCCTCTCCCCACATCCGCGCTCTCCGCCTGAATGGTGAGGCTCTCGCCCGCTCCCTTGAATACGAGCTTGCTCGCCTCCGCCCTCGCCACCAGCGCCGCCCGCCTGATCGCGGCCAGCAACGCCTCTCGGTTGACCGTGATCGTCTTCTCCGAGTCGGTAGGGATGATCCGCTCATAGTTCGGGAACTGTCCCTCTATCAACCGGGACAGCAGCCGATATGGCCCGGAGGCGAACATGATCCTCTCCGTGCTCGCCTGCACCTTCACCGTATCCGCATCTCCCTGCGGCTCCAGCATCCGGCTCAATTCCTGGAGGGCCCGCGCCGGTATGATCGCCGACCAGCTCTCTCCGGCCGAGATCTCCTTCACCTCGTCCGCGCCTGCGGCCCTCAGCGCCAGGCGATAACTGTCCGTGGTAACCATCTTCACCTGCTTGCCGTCCCAGGCCAGCAACACTCCCGTGAGAATCGCCCTGGTCTCGTCCCTGGAGGCGGCGAAGATGGTGCTCCGAATCATGTCCTTCAGACACTTCTGAGTGATCTCGAAGCTGACTTCCCCCTCCACCTCGGGCAGCGCCGGATACTCCTCGGCCGGCAGGCCGTTCAAACTGTACTCCGAACTGCCGCACTTCAATTCCAGTTGGCTCTGATCGGAGCTGGTCATCTCCACCGTGGCCTCCGGCAGACTGGCCACGATATCCCCCAGGAGTCTCGCCGGAACGGTGATCGCCCCCTCCTCTTTCACCTCCACCGGCACCCAGCTCTCCGCCCCCAGCTCCATATCATAGGCCACCAGCCGCATCCGGTCGCCCTTCGCCTCCAGCAACACATTGCCCAAGATCGGCAGCGTAGTGCGCCCGGACACCACCCGGCCCACATGCTGCATCCCCTCGTGTAGCGCCCGCCGATTACATGCTATCTTCACTGGCCTTTCCCCCTGTCCTCAGACAGTTACGCCTGCTCGTCCTCTCGATTCTCTATCCTGGCCCCGGATTCCTCTACTCTCGTCGGGCTGGGGACGAAGACGCCCGATAAGGAGGGAGGTTATATATATCAAGAACAAGAAGAAGACGTATCGTGAAATAGTGGATAAGTGCGATTCGCCCGCTTGAAGACCATTTGTTTTATTCACGCGCTTTTCAACACCAGATGGGGGATGGGAGAGAACGCGTTTTGCCTTGCCTCTGCGATCCCTCGTTTCCCGCGCTCGGCCGACAGTCTCTCCACAGATTTCTCCACCGCGCCCGGCGCATTCCTCTCAGGGGAAGCCGGGCCGCGCCACGGTCGCCACCTGCTTGGCAGGTAAGCACCTTCCTTCCCCGGCATGCCCGGAACGCGTCTCGCCGGCTACCCTCCGCCTCGCAGCCGCGCGCCCAGCTCCTGCACCAGGGCGTGGACGCTCTCGTCGTCCATCGCGTTGCGGATCTTCGAGCAAGCGTGGATGACGGTGGAATGGTCCTTGCCCCCGAAGGCGCGGGCGATGCTGGGGTAAGAGGAGCTCAGCAGCTCCCGGCAGAGGTACATCGCCACCTGGCGGGGGAAGACCACATCCCGGGTCCGCCGCCTCGCCACCAGCTCCTGCACCGAGAGATCGAAGTGTTCCGCCACCACGGCCTGGATCTGGGGAATGGAGAGCGGTGTGCGGGAGGTCTCCACCGAGTGGTTGCGCAGCTGCTCCGCGGCCAGCGCGAGGGTGATCTCCGATTTGGTGAGGGAGGCGGCGGCCAGCACGCTGATGAGCGCGCCCTCGAGCACGCGGATATTGGATTTCACCACGCGCGCGATGTACTTCAGCACCTCCTCGGGCACCTGGGCCTTCTCCGCGGCCGCCTTCTTCTCCAGGATGGCGATGCGTGTCTCCAGGTCCGGGCGCTTCATGTCCGCAATCAACCCCCACTCGAACCGGGACCGGAGCCGGTCGTCCATGACCTGCAACTCCTTGGGCGCCCGGTCGGAGGTGATCACCACCTGCCGGCCCATCTCGTACAGGGTGTTGAAGACGTGGAAGAACTCGGCCTCCGTGCGCTCCTTGGCCGCGATGAACTGGATGTCGTCAACCAGCCAGACGTCCACCTCCCGGTAGCGCGTGCGGAAGGAGGTGAACCGGCCGTCCCGGATGGAGGAGACCACGTCGAAGCTGAAGGCGTCCCCGGAGACGTACTCGACCCGGAGTTCCGGGCGGGTGGCGCGCACGTGGTTGCCGATCGCCTGCATCAGGTGGGTCTTGCCCAGGCCCACGCCCGAGTACACAAACAGGGGATTGTAGTTCTTGCCGGGCCCCTGGGCCACCGCCATCGCCGCCGCCTGGGCGAACTGGTTGCCCTTGCCTACCACGAAGTTGTCGAACGTATACTTGGGGTTCAGGGGAGTGCTG
>WFSF01000116.1 GCA_015486155.1 Armatimonadota bacterium | reverse complement strand
GGAGGCCCTGGTGCGGCAGGCGGCCGTGGGGACCTGCCGTCCCGCTTCCGCGGCCGATGTGGAGGTGCTGTCCCGCATGGCGGAGGGGCGGCACCTGGGAATCGCACAGGCTGCGGTGGCGGCCTTGGGGAGGGCGGAGGCGGAAGCGCGGGAATCGGCCTGGCGGCATCTCGTGACTTTCGCCTCCCGTCCCGCATTGCGCCGGGCGGCGTCGGAGGCGATGGCCCGGCTGCTGGCCCCCCTGAATCTGCCGGTGGAGGACCTCTGGACCCGCCTGCGCGAGCTTCCGTCCCCGGCGCTGTGGGACCTGGCGAGGGCCGCGCGCACCTGGCGGGTGGGAGAGACGGCCCGGCTGCTGGCCCGCCTCGGCGCGGCCCCGGGGCGATTGAGGGAGGCGCTGGAGGACTTGTCTGTCCTGCTCCTCGCCGGCGGGGCGAGCGCCGAGGGGAAAATCTGCGCCTGGCTGGGCCGGGCCGCGGACGCCGCAGACGAGGAGGAAATCGCGGCCCTGGGCGGCCTTCGCCCCCGCGCCGCGCGCGGAGGCGCCAGGGCCCTGCTGGAGGCGGCGCGGTTGATGGAGAAGGCTCTGCGCCCGGACAGCGCGCGGGCGAGTTCACGCGCGCGCAAGCAGGCCGCGGCCTTGCTGGAGGCCGCGGCGGCGCAGCCGGCTTCGGGGGTAGTCGAGGAGATGGCCGCGCAGGTGGCCGCGCGCTGGCGGCAGGCGCTGCAGGCGGAAGGCGAGGCTGCGGGGCCGGTGGACGTGGTCTTCGCCCTGTCCTCCACCCGGATGCTCGCGGAGGTGCCCTCGGCGGCCGTCGTTCGGATCCAGAATCGGGGACCAGCTCCCGTGATGGGGGTCTCCGTGTGTCTGGGGAAGGAAAAGGCGACCGCGCGGTGCGTCCCACCAGGGGCGGAGGTGGAGCTCGCCGCGCCTGTGCCCCCGCTGAAGCCGGGGCGGGTCGAGTTGCGCGGATCGGCCGCTTTTCAATCCGGGGACACATCCCACACCCATCCCCTCTCCGGCCTCGTCGAGGTGGTGAAGCCGGGAAGTCTGCGCCGCGAAGTCAACCCTTACGTGGTGGGAAAACCCCTGGCCGGGGACAGCCCCATGTTCTTCGGCCGGGGCGCGGAGCTGGAATTCGTGGAGAGGGCGCTGGCGAGCGGACAGAGGGGGACGGTGGCGGTGCTGGTTGGGGAGCGGCGTTGCGGGAAGACCAGCATCCTCAGGCGTCTGGAGAGGCGTCTGTCGGGGCGTTACAGGCCCGTGTTCGTGGATGTGCAGGGGATGTTGGTATCCGATACCAACGCCTTTTTCGCCCACCTCGCGGGGCGGCTGGCGGCCGGTGATGACGCGCGGTGGACCAGCTCGGACGGCCCGAATGCGGAATTGCAGGGCGCGGAGATGGTGAGGGAGGCGGCCGTGCAGACGGGTGGGCGCACCGTGCTGATGCTGGATGAATTCGACGATCTGGAGCAGAAGGTGCGGGCGGGGCGGCTGGAGGCGGAGGTGTTCGATCAACTGCGCGCCCTCATCCAGCATACGGACGGGGTGAGTCTGGTGCTGGCGGGGACCCACCATCTGGAGGAACTGGCCGGGGAGTACTGGTCCTTTCTCCTCAACCTCGCCACCTACCGGCGGGTGGGCCCCCTGGAGCGTGAGGACGCGGAACAGGTGATTCGGATTCCTCTGGAGCGGTTGGGGGTCGTATGTGACGACGCGGCGGCCGCCGCCGCCGTGGCTCTCACCGGAGGACAGCCGTATCTGTTGCAGCTGCTGGGGTATCGCCTCGTCGAACGTTGTGTCCGAGACAGGGAGGGCGCGGCCGGCGCGGCGGCGGTCGAAGCGGCCGCGGACGAAGTGATCGAGCAGGGAGACATTCACCTGCGCTATCTGTGGGAACGGGGAGGGCCGGAGGGGGAGCGGGTGCTGTCTGCGCTGGCGGAGGCGGGCGGATGGACATCGCTCCCCGAACTGAGCGCCATGACCGGGCTGGGCCGGGAACGAACGGCGCGTGCGGCCGGGGAGTTGAGCCGATGCCACATCGTCCAGAGGCATGGTGAGTGGTTTCGCCTCAAGATAAAATTGCTCGGTCGGTGGGCCCGGGGAAGGGGCCGGAGCTGGCGATGACGAAATCCAGTGGCGGGGCGCTGGCATGTGTGCCGGCTTTCGGTTAGTTTGAGGTAGTGTTATGGCCAATCCATTCTTCAACCGAGGGCCGATTCAAGATCCTCGGTTCTTCCTCGAACGAAGAGACGAAACCCGGGAAGTGGCGCGTCTGCTGGCCGGAGTGCAGAACTGCTCCATCGTGGGGCCGGTAAAGTCCGGGAAGACGTCTCTGCTCTTCCACCTCACCCGTCAGGAGGTGCTGCGCGAGTATGACCTGGACGGGCGAGAGTACGGCATTGTCTACTTGAGCCTGGAGGGCCTCGCAGACCTCCAGCCCGAGCATTTCTTCCACTTGATGTTGCGGGAGAGCGCGCGGCAGACCAGGGGTAAGATCGGGATCATCTGGCCTCAGTTCGAGAGGAGAGAGGCCATCAGCTTCCTGGAGCTCCGGCAGGTGGTGGAACAGGTCGGGGAAGGAGGGGAGAAACTCGTCATCTGCCTGGACGAGCTGGAGATGGCGGCGGAAAACCCGGCCTTCGATCTCAATTTCTTCTCCGCGCTGCGGGCCATCGCGTCTCTGCCAAACGTCTGCTTCATCACCGCCAGCGCGCGGCCTCTGCACGAGTTGAAGGCCGCCGGACGGAAGGTGGGCTCACCCTTCGCTGACCTCTTCTCCATCGTGCGGCTGAGGCCCGTGGCCTTCGATGCGGTCTGGGAGTCGTTCTGCGCGCTGGCGCTGGAGGCGGGAGTGGACATCCGGCCGGAGCGCGACCTGGTGAAGGATCTGGGGGGAGGATGGCTTCACCATCTGCAGGTGGCCGCCTACGAGGTGTTCGAGCGCAAGAGCGCCGCGCCGAAAAGGGGAGAGAAGAAATCCGCGCCGATCGCGCGTCGGCTGACCAAGAGCGAGCGGGAATTCGTCAGCCTGCGCGCCTACGAGCAGGTGGAGCCCGCGCTCACCATCATGTGGGAGCGCCTGAGCCGGGAGGAAAGGAAAAGGGCCCTGGCCGCGCTAGAGGGGCGAAGCGAGGGCCGCGGGGTGGACGGGTTGACCATCACCGAGAACGGCGGCGCGAGGCCGCTCAATGCGCTGGCGAAACGGTTCCTCGAAGGGCGACGGCATGACCAGGAGGAGCCGCTGGAGGCCTATTTCACCACCGACATCGCGCGCCCGGACCGCATGAGAATGTACGGGATGGTGCGCGCGCTGATGCGGGCGGTGGAGGCGCGCGACCGCTACGCCCGGGGCCACGCCGACCGGGTGACGCGGCTGGCGGTGGCCATCGCCAAGGAGATGGGGTGCCCCGAGGAGGTGGTGGAGGCGGTCAAGGTGGCGGGGCGGCTGCACGACATCGGCCGGGTCAGCATCAGCGACACGATCCTCCTCAAGCCCGGCCCTCTCACCCCGATGGAAACCGAGATCATCCGCACCCATCCGCTGGTGGGAGTGCAGATCCTGGACGCGGTGGATTTTCCGTGGGCGGTGAAGCCCGCGGTCCGCTATCATCACGAGCGGCTCGACGGCAGCGGCTATCCGGAGGGGTTGATCGGGGACGAGATTCCCTTCGCCGCCCGCCTGCTCGCGGTGGCGGACACCATGGCCGCGATGACGGCTGACCGCCCCTACCGGCGCGCCTTGCCCGCGGAAGAGGCGATTCAGCATCTCGTGGCGAACGCGGGAACTCAATACGACAGCGCAGTGGTGGAGGCGCTTCAGCGCGTGGTCGCGAGAGGTATACTATGAGGCAGCGGGGTGGGGGACTGTTGGAGGTCCCCTCGGAGCAGCCCTGGGACGCCGAAGGCGAAGAGCTGCAGGAGAGGGCGTTCTTCGGAGCGCCGACCGAGCCGGAGGAGCCGCGCCGGGAGGAAGAACCTCCTCCCCCGGAGCACTACCTCGGTCAGGCCCGTTCCCTGTTGACCGAGCTCCGCCCCTCCGGATTCGGGGAATTACTGGTGACCGAGGCGTGGCTGGCCCCGACGCCCTCGGAGACCGCCGACGAGCGGCCCACTGAGGAGGAGCGGCAGCGGGCCTGGTCGCGGCGTCAGGAACTCCGCCAGCTCGGCCTGCTCCGCGAGCGCCCCGTCCTCAGCTATGACGCGCGCACCGAGGACTATTGGGGACACGTCGCGGCCGCGCTGGAGGCGGCTCCGCAGGCGATCACAGATCCCTACACCCACTTCGCGGCCGCCTTCGCGGAGGCCGATCCCTCCCAACTCCCGGACTTCCAGAGGGATCTGAGGGAATACGGCCGGGAGGCGGAGGCCTGGGTGGGAATAGGGAAGGCGTTCGTGGTGATCGGGCGCATGAAGGCGGCGCTGGCCGCCTTCCGCGCGGCCGCCAAGGCCGAGCCCTTCTATCCCCAGGCCTGGCTGAACCTCGGGCTTTGTCAGATTTTCGCCCGCGCGAACGCCAAGGCCGTCGCCTCCCTCACCCGCGCCGCAGAGCAGTCTCCCGGGGATCTCACGGCCGAACTGGGGCTGGCGGTCGCGCATTACCACGCGAAGGACTACGCGCGGGCCGAGGAGCGGTTTCGGAGGATCGCTGGGACCACCGGAGTGCGGGCCGCCGCGCGCTCCTTCCTGGCCTGCTCTCTCCGCCTCCAGGGAAAATGGGACGAGGCGCGCTCCGAGTTGCACCTGCTTCAGAACTCCGGCCATCCGGGATGGATGGCGCTGGCCCAGCAGTGCCGCGACTGCGTGCAGCGGGGGGAGGAGAGACGCGCCGGCCCAAAGGCGGACAGACGCCGCTTGTTGAGCATACTCGCCACCGCGGGATCGGTGGCGGGAGGCGGGGCGTGGGTTTGGTACTCCCTGCTGCATGATTACTTCAAGTACCAGCCCCAGCTGGTGGCGGGCCCTCTTCTGGTGTTGTTCATGATCCTGGCGCGGGCGGTTAGGGGCATATCGCGACAGGAGTCGGCCGGCGAGTTCGGAAACGCGGAACAGGGGCTGCCGTGCTGGCAGGCCACTACCTGGGTCCGGCCTCGTAAGCCGGAACTGTGAGGTGCCGATGAAGGGGACCCCGCGGCTGTTGTCGCTGTGGTGCGGCGTGCTGATGATGGGCCTGCTGGGCGCGGCGGCGCGGGCCGCGCCGCCCAGGCCGGTGGCAGTGGCCCGCATCGAGGGCGCGATTGACGTGCCCACCGCCGAGTACCTGGAGCGGAGCATCGAACAGGCGCAGAGTCTGGGGGCGCAGTGTCTGGTAGTGCTGGTGAACACGCCCGGCGGCCTCGGCTCGCCCATGCTGAGGATGAGCCGGGCCCTGCTGAACGCGCCCATCCCCACCATCACCTACGTCTACCCGGCAGGGGGCTTCGCCATCTCCGCCGGCACCTACATCGTGCTCTCCGCCAACATCGCCGCCATGCATCCCGCCACCACCATCGGGGGCGCACACCCGGTGGAGCTGATTCCCATGGGCCGTCCCCCGGAACAGGAGGGGGAGGGCAAGGGAAAGCCCTCGGCCCTGGAGGAGAAGATCCTCAACACCTTCGCGGAGCAGGCGAAGGTGATCGCCAAGGTGCGGGGCAGGAACGCCGAGTGGGCCGACCAGGCCGTGAGGCAAAGCAAGGTGGTGTCGGCCGAGGAGGCGGTCAAGCTGAACGTGGTGGATCTGCTGGCCGACAACCTCACCGATTTGCTGAACCAGGTCGACGGCCGCACCGTCTCCCTGCCCGACGGCAGACGGGTCACCCTGCACACCAAGGGCGCGCCGACGCTGGAGATCACCGCCAGCGCGCGGGAGCGCTTCCTCCACACTCTCGCCAACCCGGACCTGTTGCTGGTGCTCCTGGTGCTGGCGGGGCTGGGGATCATGTTCGAGTTGAAGGCCCCCGGGGGGATTCTGCCGGGGGTGATCGGCGGGCTCTGTCTGCTGCTGGCGCTTTACTCCATGTCCGCGTTGCCGGTGAGTTACGCGGGGGTGGGGTTGGTGGCGTTCGGCATGTTGCTGCTGGTCGCCGAGGTGAAGGTGCCCTCGCACGGGGTGCTGACGGTGGGGGGCATCACTTCATTCGTTCTGGGAGCAGTGCTACTCATGGATACCAGCGTTTCTCCGGCCATCAGAGTTTCTTGGCAAGTGATCGTCGTGATGAGCGTGTTGCTCCTCCTCTTCTTCTTCTTCGTGGTGGGAGCGGCCATCCAGGCCCACCGCCGCAAGGTGGACACGGGGGAGGAGGGCATGCGCCACGAGCGCGGGAAGGCCGTGAGCGCGCTCGACCCCTCGGGCGAGGTCATGGTGGAGGGGGAACTCTGGAAGGCCCGTGCGGTCTCCGGGTCCGTCCAGGAGGGGGAGGAGATAGAGGTGGTGGGGCAGGAGGGCCTCACGCTGCTGGTGGAGAGACGGTCGGGGGAGACAGGTACGAACGCATAGTCGGCGAATTGATCACTTCACGAGAGGAAAGGAGATAGCGCCATGGGGGAAGCGAGTTACGGATACGGACCCGCAATCGTGATCGGCATGCTGGTGTTCGCCTTCATCCTGCTGGCCTCCGCGGTCAGGATCCTGCGGGAGTACGAGCGGGCGGTGGTCTTCCGGCTGGGAAGGCTGATTCCCGCCAAGGGCCCCGGGTTGATTCTGCTCATCCCCATCGTGGACCGGATGGAGCGGATCAGCACCCGGATCGAGACCATTGACGTGCAGCGCCAGGAAGTGATGACCAAGGACAACGTTCCGGTGAGCGTGGACGCGGTGGTGTACTACCGCGTGGTGGCCCCCACCGACGCGGTGGTGAAGGTCAAGAACTTCCACAAGGCTACCTATCTGCTGGCGCAGACGACGCTGCGGAGCGTGCTGGGCCAGTCCGAGCTGGACGAGCTGCTGGCCGAGCGCGACCGCATCAACCGGCGGCTCCAGGAGATCATAGACGAGCACACCGAGCCCTGGGGGATCAAGGTCTCCATGGTGGAGGTGCGGGACGTGGTGTTGCCGGACACGATGAAGCGGGCGATGGCGCGCCAGGCGGAGATCGAGCGGGAGCGGCGGGCCAAGATCATCAACGCCGAGGGAGAGTTCCAGGCCTCGCAGAAGCTCACCGAGGCGGCCAAGATCATCGCCACCGAGCCCATCGCGCTTCAGTTGAGGTATCTCCAGACCCTGTCCGAGGTGGCCTCGGAGAACAATTCCACCACGCTTTTCCCGGTGCCCATAGACCTCTTTGCGCCGTTCCTCAAGGGGATGAAGGGGACGGGGCAGATGGAGACGGCGAAGGGCGGACACTAACTATTTTTCGGCGCGGCCGCGCAGGTAGCGCTCCGCCAGCACCACCGCCACATAGTCGTCATACGGCCGCGGCGGCGTCTGCATGCTGACCGGCAGCAGGCGCCGCCATCCGCGCCTGGGGTTCTCCTGGAAGTAGCGTCGTCGGCCCTCCTCGGTGGAGCGGTGCTCGTCCACGACCGTCAGATGGGCGGCCAGCCCGGCCCCGCGGAGCGCGCGCTCGACCCGGCGGGCGGCGGTGCGGTCCCCCAGCACCACGGTGTCGACCCCGTATTCCTCCATCAGACGCCGCGCCCTTGCGGGCAAGTCGTCTGTGGGGACCACCGCCCTGTAGCGGACCTTTCCGTCCGTCTGCACCACCGCCACCCCGCACTTGTCCCGGCCGGGATCGATCGCGAGCAGACAGCGGGGCTCCTTATCCGGGATGGTCACTGCGCTCAACCTCGATGTGAAATGGGAAGAGCGCCGAAAGCGCTCTCCCTCAGTGCTATCTACCTCGTCTACGCGCCGCGCTCTCAACCGCTGCGGGAAGGGGAGGCCGCGCTCCCCGGGGCCACCGGCGAGATCTCGAACTTCACCCGCAGAGGGCCGATGGTCCAGATGTCGTCCTCCGCCACTACTCTCACCCGCGCCGGGCCTTTGATGGCGCGCAGTTGGGCGATGCTGGCGAACAGATCCTCCGGGCTGATGTTGCCCACCGGCTCCCGCACCGTGCTCACGCTTTCCACTCCCAGGGGGGCGGGACGGGGCATGATGTTCTCGCGCCGCGCGCGGGGAGACACTTCGTCCCGCAAGAGGCTGACCAGCGCCACATAGATGCTCGCCTCGGACAGCCGCCCGTCCACGATGGTCTCCGCCAGCACCTGACCCCGGTGATAGACTTTCTTGTTGTTGAACAGCCGGAAATCCACATAGGCGGGCTCCCCGGGATGACTGTTGAAGACCGCGTCCACTCGCACGATCACCCCTCCCCTGGCCGCGTGAATCTGTTGGGCGACGGCGGACAGCACCTGCCCTTCCGAGAAGTAGGTGACAGATCGCTTTTCCTTGTCGACGACCGCGTGCTGGACCACCACGGCGCGTTTCCCCCCCTCCAGCGGCTTCGCGCCCACCGCGCGCACGGTGCGGTCCAGGCGGTCCAGGATGCTCTCCAGGTCGGCTCTGATATCAGCAACCGGCCGGCCTCCCTGAAGCAGGTCGACATCCAGCACCTGCCCCGCGGTGAACACCACCGGCAGCGCGCGCCCCACCGCGATGGTGCGGGTGGCGCGCTCGACATCGCTCTCCAATTCCTCCCTCATCCGGTACTCGTTGGCGAGGATGCGCTGTGCGCGCTTGATCTGCTGCTCCGCGTCCTTGAGCGCGGCCGAGGTGGAGTTGAGCTTGTGGGTGGTGCGCTTGAGCTTGGCCTGCTGGGACTCCACCTCCTGGCGGGTTTCCTTCAGTGCCTCCTCGGCGATGGCCAGCTCGGCCCGGCTGGCCTTGACCTGGCTCTCCGCCTTCGCTCTCTCCCGATCCAGGTCGGCCGCGGTGCGGGTGAGCTCCTCCACTTTCCGGGAGAGCCGGGTCTGCTCCCGCCGCATCTCGCCCATGCGAAGAAAGCCGTCACGCACATCCTTCGAGACCGCCATCGCGGCCGTCAGGGTTAGGATGGTGATGGTCATGCCCGCGGCCACGGAGACGGCGATGGCGGTGTGGCGCGGCCGCATCCCGAACAAGCTGAGCCGCTTCCTTCCCATCCGTCGGCCCACGATGTCCCCGACGTAGGCGATTACCCCGCTGACCACAACCAGCGCGGCTATCAGGAAGACGCCATATAGCGCGGTCAATAGTCTACCCCTTCGGCGGCGCCATTTGGATTGCCCGCCCGCCGCCGACGTCGCCCGGTGTCCGCCGCGCGCCGCCCCACGCGCGGCCTGCAAGGGCATTATACGGAGGCATTCCGCCTCCGTCAACGAATGCGCTCCACGGCGCCCCGTCACTGCAGCCTCCTTTTGTCCCGCACCGGCAATTGCGCTATACTGACCGCGGGGAGACGGAACTCGTCTCCCCGGAGGGTTCAGGAGGAAAGCGGTGGAGCGCTATCTCAGAGAAGTGGCGGAATCCCTCTCCAAGGTGTCCGCCTCCGAATTGGAGGCGGCTGCCGAGAGGCTCTGGAGGGCCTACCGGGAGGGCGCGCAGGTATTCGCCTGCGGCAACGGGGGCAGCGCGGCCGCGGCCTCTCACATCGTGGTGGACCTGACCAAGGGCATGGACCTTCCGGCCGGGGCGCCGCGCTTCCGCGCCCTCTCGCTGGCGGACAACGTGCCCGCTCTCACCGCCTATGCCAATGACATGGGATACGAGAACGTGTTCTCGGAGCCGCTCAGGAGCCTGGCGCGGCCGGGCGATGTGCTGCTGGCGGTGAGCGGCAGCGGGCGCTCCCCGAACGTGCTGAAGGCGGTGGAGACGGCGCGCGGCCTGGGCCTGTCCACCATCGGGCTGACGGGGGGAGACGGCGGACGGCTGAAGGAGATGGCGGATATCTGCCTGGTCGCTCCCGCGCGGAGCATGCAGCAGATAGAGGACGTGCACCTCGCCGTGCTGCACGCGCTCTACCTGCACCTGAAGCAGAGGGTGGAGGAGGCTGCAGGGACGCGGACATGAAGATCCCCACGCTCTGTATAATCACCACCCGCAATCCCCCGCGGGGCCGGGGCCACGCGGACGTGGCGCGGGCCGCGCTGGAGGGCGGCGCGCCCATGATCCAGCTCCGGGACAAGGAGATGACCACCGCGGAGCTGCTGCCCGTGGCCGAGGAGATTCGGGGGCTCGCCAGGGAACACGGCGCGCTCTTCATCGTGAACGATCGGGTGGACATCGCGCTGGCGGTGGGGGCGGATGGAGTCCATCTCGGCCCCGACGACATGCCGGTCGCCGCGGCATCCCGTCTGATGGGGCCCCGCGCCGCCATCGGGGCCTCGGTGGCCGATGTGGCGGAGGCGCGGGCGGCGGAGGCGGCGGGAGCGAGTTACGTGAGCGTGGGCGCCATCTACGCCACCCCCACCAAGGCGGACGCGGGGGCACCGATCGGGCTGAGCCCAATCGCGGAGGTGCGAGACGCGGTGAACGTGCCGGTGCTTGCCATCGGCGGCATCACCTGCCAGAATGTGGAGGAGGTCATCCGCGCCGGGGCCGACGGCGCGGCCGTGGTGTCCGCGGTGGCCGGGGCGGAGGATATGGTGAGCGCGGCCCGCGAACTGATGGAGCGGATTCAGCGGGCCTTCGCACAGAGGAGTAGGTAGTTGACGCAACTGGAAGCAGCCAATCGAGGTCGTATTTCCGAGCAGATGGAGGCGGCCGCGCAGGCCGACGGGGTGAGCGTGGAGCTCATCCGCGAGGGCCTCGCCGACGGCGCCATCGTGCTGCCCGCCAACCGCCATCACGCGGCCCTGCGTCCGCTGGCGATCGGGGCCGGATTGCGCATCAAGGTGAATGCCAACATCGGCTCCTCCGCCGAGGACGCGGAGGAGGAACACGCGCTGAGGCGCCTGCGGGCCGCGCTGGAGGCGGGCGCGGACGCGGTGATGGACCTGAGCACCGCGGGCGATCTGGACCTGGTGCGGCGGGCGGTGGTGCGGGAGAGCGCCGCGCCCGTGGGCACCGTTCCCATCTACCAGGCCGCGGTGGAGGCGGTGCAGCGCGCAGGCAGAGTGGCGGCCATGACCGAGGACGAGATCCTCGGCGTCGTGGAGAAGCACGCGCGGGACGGCGTGGATTTCATCACCGTGCACTGCGGAGTGACCCGGGAGACCGCGAAACTCGCCACTGAAGGGGGAAGGTTGACCGGCGTGGTCAGCCGCGGCGGCGCCTTCACCATCTGCTGGATGAAGGAGAACGGCCGCGAGAACCCGCTCTATGCCCGCTTCGACGACCTGCTGGATATCTGTAGGGAGCACGACGTCACCCTCAGCCTGGGGGACGGCCTGCGCCCCGGCTGTCTGGCCGACGGGTCCGACCGCGCGCAGATCGCGGAAACCGGCGTGCTGGGGGAGCTGGTGCTGCGGGCGAGAAAGGCGGGCGTACAGGCGATGGTGGAGGGACCGGGCCATCTGCCGCTCGACCAGGTGGCGGCCAACGTGGTGCTACAGAAGCGCCTCTGCCACGGCGCTCCCTTCTATGTGCTCGGCCCCCTGGTGACGGATGTCGCGCCCGGATACGACCACATTACCGCCGCCATCGGCGGCGCGGTGGCGGGGATGGCGGGGGCGGACTTCCTCTGCTACGTCACTCCCTCCGAGCATCTGGGGCTGCCCACCCAGGAAGAGGTGAGAGAGGGCGTCATCGCCGCCCGCATCGCCGCCCACGCGGCCGACGTGGTGCGCCTGGGGGCGCGCGCCCGGAGGTGGGATGACGAGATGGCCGCCGCGCGCGGCGCGCTGGACTGGGAGAAACAGTTCGCGCTCGCCCTGGACCCGGAACACGCCCGGGAGCGCTATCAGCCCGGCGGAGGAGAGGGAATGGCCGCCTGCTCCATGTGCGGCCCGTACTGTGTCTACCGGGTGCTGGGCACCAGGCCGGGTGAGGAGCGATGACGGACGCGGACGGTTCCCTGAGGGAGATCGGGGAGAACGCCATGGTGGGCCGCTTCCGCAGGCTGGCGGCCCGGCGCTTGGGGGTGGACGTGGTGGTGGGGCCTGGGGACGACGCCGCGGTGGTGCGCGCCTCCGGAGACCGGCTGCTTCTGTTCGCCTGTGACATGATGGTGGAGGGGATACACTTCCGCCGCGAGTGGTCCTCCCCCAGCCAGATAGGATGGAAGGCGATGGCCTGCAACATCAGCGACATCGCCGCGATGGGGGGGGAGCCCCGCTTCGCGGTCGCCTCCGTGGCCGCGCCGGGGGACCTGGACAGCTCGGTGGCGGAGGGAATTGCCGAGGGATTGATCGAGTGCGCCTCCCGATACGGGGCATCCCTGGTGGGAGGGGACCTGGTGGGCTCCCCGGGGCCCCTGGTGGTGGATGTGGCGGTCACCGGAGAGGTCGAAGAAGAGCGCCTCCTCACGCGGAGGGGCGCCCGGCCTGGGGACGTGATTCTGGTCACGGGCGCGCTCGGCGGCTCGGCCGCGGGGCTCGAATTGCTCAAGGAAGGGGTGCCTCCCATCGAGAAAGAGGTGAAGAGGGCCATCGCTCGCCATCTGGAGCCGCGCCCCCGCCTGGCCGAGGCGCGGGCCATCGCGGCCACCGGCCTGGCCACCTCCATGATGGACCTCAGCGATGGGCTCAAGACCGACCTCGAACGGCTGTGCGAGGAGAGCGGCGTGGGGGCGATGGTAGATATGTTGGAGATACCAGAGAGCCCTCTGTGCAAGATCCCCTTCCTCCACACCGTACCCGGCGATCTCGCCATCAACGGAGGCGAGGACTACGAGCTGCTGCTCACCTGCAGCAGGGGCGTGGTGGGCAAGATCAGGAGAGCGGTGCGCAAGGTATCCCGGTGCCGGGTGACGGTCATCGGGAGCGTGGAGAAAAAGAAAGAGGTGAATTTCTATTTGGTGGAGAGAGCGGGGGAACCGCCAGTGCCGGCGGACCTCCCCATGGAGGGAGGCTTCGATCACTTCGCGGGCGCGGCCGAGGAGGGAGATGGGGGCGAATGAAGGACCGGGGAATGCGAATTTCGGCGGGAGCCGCGCGCGGCGCGCTGTTGCTCGCTCTTCTTGGGGCCGTTGC
>WFSF01000115.1 GCA_015486155.1 Armatimonadota bacterium | reverse complement strand
CTCCTCCACCTGCGCGCGCTGCTCCCGCCCGATGCGCTCCCGCTCCGGCCACACCTGCTCCATCACCTCCGCCAGATTGGCCGCGATGGGCAGCGCGTGCGGCCCCGGCAGGTCCCTGAGCCCGGCCACGTAAGTGCAGATCGTGGCCGTGCCGCAGGCCATGCTCTCCAGCGCCGACAGCGAAGTCCCCTCCCCGCAGAGCGAGGGGATCAGGGTCAGCTCCGCGCCCGAATAGTAGGCCGGCAGGTCGTCGTGCGGGACGGGGCCGCGGAAGAGCACGCACTCCTTCAGGTCCAGGTCCTCCACCATCCCCCGCAACTCGGCCGCGTACCCGGGCTGGCCCTCCGCCCCAACCACCATCAGCGTCGTCTCCGGGTGCCGGGCGTGGAAGGCCGCGAAGGCCTCTATCGCCAGGTGCACCCCGCGGTTGCGGAACAGGTTCCTCGGCGTCAGCACCGTCGCCGGCGGCATCTCCGGCGGCGGCGCGCGGCGCGAGAATTTCTCCAGGTCCACCCCGTTGGGAATGAACCACACCCCCGGTCGCACCTGGGCGTGCATCCGCTCCCCCGGCTCCACCGCGATGCTCATCGCCCGCAGAAAATGGCTGTCGTTGGCCACATAGAGGTGCGCCCGCGACAGCGCCAGGTCCGCGGTCAGCGCCTTGAAAAAACTCCGCGGCGCGCGCGGCGCGTCGTCCCAAAACACCCCGTGCGACACCGCCACCCGCGCCGGCCTCCCCCGGAACAGGCACATCGCGTGCACCGCCAGCAGATAGTTGGGATAGTGGCAGATGACCACATCGTGCGAGCGGATCTCCCGCCACAGCCGCAGCAGCGCCAGCCCGTGGGTCCAGAACTCCAGCGGCCGGCCGTGCAGCGGGTTCGGCACCACCCTCACCTCCGGGTCGTCCGTCTCCGCCCGGCGCTGGTAGACGGTGTGCTTGTGCCCCGCGGACACGATCAGGTCCCGCAGCTGGGCCGCGTACACATCCGCCCCGCCGGTGATGGGGCGGTACGTGTAGGTCACCTGGGCGAAGGAGAGCGGCCGGTCCTTAGGCAGCGGGGCCGGGCGCGGCCGCCGCCGGAACCAGCCCGCGAGATACCCGCACACGTGGGCCGCGTCCACCGTCAGGTTCACCAGCGGGGCCAGCAGGGCCGCCTCCCAGCTCGCCCCCCGGCGGCGCGCGCGCCTGGTGTACCGCCACCAGTAGGCCGCCCCCAGCGGCGCCAGCAGCCACCACGCCGCCGGGTCCGCCGCGCCCAGCCAGGCGATGAGCCCCGCGATCGCCGCCTCCGCCAGGGCCTTGTAGTAGTGCGGGAACCGATGCCCCAGCTCGCTGTCGCTCCGCGCGTAGCGGAAGAACTGGCGGAACACGCCGACCAGGGAGGGCTGCATGCGCCAGGTCACCACCGCGCCGGGCGCAAACCGGAACCGGCAACCGGCCCGCCTCAGGGCCAGCCCGAAGGCGGTGTCCTCCGCGTACTCGATGTACTCCGGGTACCCCCCGACCCGCTCCCACGCCTCCCGGGTGAAGGCCACCGAGCGCCCCGAGGGCAGGAACTCCCTCGGGTTCACCTCGGCCGGCGTGGGCACGGTGGCCGCGCCGATCGCCTCCTCCAGCACGAGGTCCGCCTCCGGCTCGTAGCACCCGGACACCACGTCGGGCGGATTCTCCTCCTCGAACGGGGCCACCAGATGCTCCAGCCACCCCTCCCTCGCCTGGCAGCCGCCGTCGATGGAGACGATCACCTCGCCCTCCGCCGCCTGCACCGCCAGGTTGCGCCCGCGGGAGCGCGACGCCCCCGGCTCCACCAGCAGGCGAATGGGGTATCCCCGGTCGGAATAGAGGCGGATGATCTCCTGGGTGTCATCGGTGGAGCCCGCGTCCACGATGACGATCTCGTCCGGCTGGCGGGACTGCGCCTTCAGCGAATCGAGCATCCGCTCGATATTGTCCGCCTCGTTGTACACCGTGGAGATGAGGGTGACGCTCCTCCGGGCCATCTCACACCATCCCGTGCGCGCGATACATTTCCAGGTACAGCCCCGCCACCCGCTCCCAGGTGTGCTCCGCGGCGAGTGCCGCGCCCGCCTCCGCCATCTCCGCGGCGCGGGCGGGAGCCTCCAGGTGCTCGGCCAGCGAGTCGGCCAGTTCCGCCGGCCCGGGGAGGAGGGTCATCACCTCCCGCGCCCTCGGAAAGCCCTCCAGATAGTCCCGTTTCAGCGGGTTGTCGTAGAGCGCGAACACCGCCCTCCGCCTCGCCAGCGCCTCCCAGATCGCCAGGTAGCCGGACACGAACGCGAACCGGCACGCCTCCAGCAACGGCCCGATATCCGCCACGGGGCCGTGAAACACCGCCTGGAGGCCGTGCTCCCTCGCGTACTGCTCCGCGCGGGCCCGCAGGGGCCCGTCCCCCGCCACCGCGATCGGCACCTCCCGCCCGTGCTTCTCCCTCAGTCGCACCAGACCCTCGAGATACCCCATCACCGAAGTGTCCTCCGCCAGCCGCCCCGCGAACAGCGCGGAGGGCGGCTCCGGCGGTGGAGATGAAGCGGGCGCCGGGTCCACGCCCCCGTAGGAGACCGCGTAGCACCGGGTGCCGTAGTGCTTGCAGATGAAATCCCCCATGCACAGCGCGTCCCGCACCCGCCGCCGCACGAACCGCCGCTTCCGCACCGCCTCCCGGGGGATGGGGTAGCCCTCATACCCGTGAAAAGTGACGAATACCGGCCTCCTGGGGGGAAGCCATCGGGAGGGAAGGTAGAAATGAAGATAACTGTAGGCGTCATGGCAGTGGACCACCTCCGCCCCCGCGATGTGGGGGCGGGCCAGCCGCCAGGCCGCGCCCCACCCGGTCCGCGGCAACCGGTGCACCATCACCGGGCCGAGCCGCTCCTCCGAGGGAGCGTCGGAGTGGGTGAGCACGGAGACTTGATGTCCGGCCTCCGCCAGGCAAGCGGACACGCGGCGCACGTGCGTCTCTACGCCGCCTACGGCCGGGTAAAAGCTCGGCGAGATCATGAGTATTCGCATGGCCGGCCGAGGTATTGTACCAGAGGAGGGAACATTTGTCAGGGAGAATGATGCGAGAACGACCGGTTGGTCCCGATCCCGCCCGCGCGCTGGTGGTGGTCCCCACCTACAACGAGCGGGAACTACTGCCCGACCTGATCGAGGCCGTGCTCTCCCTCGACGGCGGCTGGCGGATGCTGGTGGTGGACGACAACTCCCCCGACGGCACCGGCGCCCTCGCCGACGAGGCGGCCGCGGGCGAGCCGCGCCTGCGCGTGCTCCACCGAGCGGCCAAGGAGGGGCTGGGCCCGGCCTATCTCGCCGGTTTCCGGG
>WFSF01000114.1 GCA_015486155.1 Armatimonadota bacterium | reverse complement strand
GGGTGCTGGGGGCCGGGGGCGAGGAGAGCGTGTCCGCCGTGGCGATGACCCTCTCCATCCTGGCGGCGCTGGCGGGCATCGGGCTCGCCTGGGCCGCGTACCGCGCGCGGGTGATCTCTCCCGCGGCATTCAACGCGCGGCTCCCGGCGCTGTACGTGCTGCTGAAGAACGCCTGGTATCTGGACCAGGGCTGGCGGTGGTTCGCCACGCGGGTGGTGCTCGCCGGATCCGCGGTGGCGGCCTGGTTCGACCGCCACGTGGTGAACGGCATGGTGGACGGGGTGGCCTGGCTCTCCGGGTGGGCCAGCCGGCAGCTGCGGACCGCACAGACCGGGCAGATGCAGTTCTACGCCATCGTGCTGGTGGCCGCGGTGGTGGCGGGATTGCTGGCCGTGCTGGCCCGTGACACTTCGCTGATACAACTCTTTCAGGTGCGGCCATGACACTGCTTGCGCACCCATTGACGATAATCGTGTTGACGCCGCTGGTGGCGGCGGTGCTGATCATGCTGCTGCCGCGGCGGGCTCTGCTGGCCGTGCGCCTGATCTCGGCCGTGGCCGCAGGGGTGGACCTCGCGCTGTCGGCGATGCTGTGTTGGGTCTACCTGAAACACCATCTGCATGGGCTCCAGTTCGAGGACAGATTCGCCTGGTCGCCGGTGGGCAACATCAGCTTACACCTGGCCGCCGACGGCATCAGCCTGGTGTTGGTGTTGCTCACGGGACTGGTGATTTTCTGCGGAGTGTTCGCCTCCTGGACCGTCACCTACCGGACCAAGGATTTCTACTGCCTGTTGCTGCTGCTGGTGACCGGCGTGTTCGGGGTGTTCGTGGCCCAGGACCTGTTCTTCTTCTTCCTGTTCTACGAGATCGCAGTGCTGCCCATGTACCTGCTGATCGGGATCTGGGGGACGGGTCCGAAGGAATACTCGGCGATGAAGCTCACCCTGTATCTGTTGGTGGGCAGCGCCTTCATGCTGGTGGGGTTGCTGGGCATCTACTTCGCAGCCGATCCCTCCACCCTCCCCGGCGGGCAGCGCACCTTCGACCTGGTGGCGTTGACCGCGGCCGGCTATCCCGTCCGCTTCCAGGTGATCGCATTCTTCCTGCTGTACGTGGGCTTCGGCATTCTGGCGGGCATCTGGCCGTTGCACACCTGGTCCCCCGACGGTCACGCCTCCGCTCCCACCGCGGTCTCGATGCTGCACGCGGGGGTGCTGATGAAACTCGGGGCCTACGGTGTGCTGCGGGTGGGATTTGGGTGTCTGCCGCAGGGGGCGCTGGCCTGGGTGTGGCTGATGGGGGGCATCGCGGTGATCAACATCGCCTACGGCGCCTACGTGGCGATGGGGCAGACCGACCTGAAGTACGTCATCGCCTATTCCTCGGTCAGCCACATGGGGGTGGTGATGCTGGGTCTGGCGGCGGCCAATGAGGTGGGCATGAACGGCGCGGTGATGCAGATGTTCTCCCACGGAATCATGACCGGGCTCTTCTTCGCCCTGGTGGGGCTGGTCTACGAAAAGGCGCACACCCGGCAGATCAACGCCATGGGCGGGTTTGCCCGGCGCATGCCCGGCATCGCTCTCGCCTTCACCATAGGCGGCCTCGCCTCGTTCGGCCTGCCCGGCACCAGCGGATTCGTGGCCGAGCTGCTGGTGTTCCTGGGGACCGTAAAGGCCCATGTCGCGGCCTATCCGATTCCGCTCTTCAGAATCTATGCCATCGGCGCGGTGCTGGCGATCGTGATCACCGCGACTTACGTGCTCCGGCTTCTGCAAAAGATCTTCCACGGGCCCTTCGATGAGGCCCGGTACGGGGATATCGGCGATGCGCACACCACGGAATGGGTGGCCCTGGCGGTGTTGGCGACGCTGCTGATAGTTGTAGGGTTCTATCCCGCGCCGTTGACTACCCTGATCGGGACCGCGTTGCCCTCCCTGGTGCCCTGAGAAACGATGATGGAAACACTGCTACAACTGAGATGCGAACTGCTGGCGCTCGCCGCCGCGCTGTTGGTGATGCTGGCGGACCTGGTGCAGCCGCGGGGCAGCCGGCGGTGGCTCGGCTGGTTCAGCGGGCTGCTGGCGGCGGTGGTGCTGGCGGTGGTGGTTGACTCCTGGACCAAGCAGGTACAGCCCGCCCGGCTGTGGGAGGGCGCGGTGGTGCTGGATCGGCTCGGGTTCTTCTTCAAGGGCATCTTCGTGCTGGGGGTGGCCGTGGTGTCGGTGGCCTCCGCGGACTTCGCCGCCCGGCGGTTCCGATTCATG
The DNA here is from genome assembly GCA_015486155.1 of Armatimonadota bacterium. GTDB lineage: Bacteria > Armatimonadota > Hebobacteria > Hebobacterales > Hebobacteraceae > S016-27. Next base: position 12,877 of record WFSF01000114.1, on the reverse strand, counting down.
GGCGAATATTACGGGCTGCTCTTCTTCTCGGCGGCGGGGATGATGCTGATGGTGTCATCGGGGGACCTGCTCAGCCTCTACCTGGGAATCGAGCTGACTACGCTCAGCCTTTACGCTCTCACCGCCTACGGCAAACTCTCTCCCCGCTCCGGGGAGGCGGGTTTGAAGTACCTCGTTCTCGGGGCGACCGCCTCCGCGATATTTTTGTTCGGGGCCAGCCTGGTGTACGGGGTGGCCGGCACCACCCGCTTCGCCGAGCTGGGCAGGCAGATACTACCCTGGACCTCATTGAGCCCGGGACTCGCGGCCGGAGGGTTGCTGGTGTTGGCCGCGCTGGCGTTCAAGATCGCGGCCGCGCCGCTTCACATGTGGGCGCCCGACGTCTACCAGGGCGCGCCGACCCCGGTGACCGCCTTCCTGTCCACCGCCTCCAAGGCCGCGGGCTTCGCCGCCATCATCCGCGTGCTGCTGGGGCCCATGCTGGCGGCCGCGGACTCCTGGATCACGCTGGTGATCGCGCTCTCCGCGGTGAGCATGGTGGTGGGCAACCTGATCGCCATCTCCCAGAACGACATCAAGCGGATGCTGGCCTACTCCGGCATCGCCCAGGCCGGCTATGCGCTGGCGGGGGTGGCCGCCTCCTCTCAGATGGGCGTCATGGCGACCGGCTTCTTCCTTTTCCAGTATCTCTTCACCAACATCGGCGCCTTCCTGGTGGTGACCGCGGTGGGCTCTGGCGCCGGGAACGACGAGATAGCCGGCTACAACGGACTTCGCAACCGCAATCCGCTGTTGGCGCTGGCGATGCTGGTGTTCCTGCTCTCTCTCGGCGGCATACCGCCGCTGGCGGGCTTCTGGGGCAAACTGTACGTGTTCTGGGCGGCCGCGGAGCGGGGACTGTACGGACTGGTGTTCCTGGGGGTGCTGGCGAGCGTGCTGTCCCTCTACTACTACCTGATGGTGGCGCGCGCCATGTACATCGAGCCGGCCGAGCGAAGGCCCCGGGTCAAGGTAAGCTTCGGGCTGGCGTTGAGCATAGTGGTGTGCGCGGTGATGGTGGTCGCGCTCACCTACCCGGCCCCTCTCCTCCGCTTCGCCTCCGGCGGCCTGTGGGCCATATCGGGGGCGCGGTAACGGCTTCAGATTCCTGCTCCCTTCTCCGCATCTCGCGGAGGAAACCTCGACGGCTTAGAGCCTATCCTAAGACAAGAAACATAGATAATGAGAGCGCAGCCGAGATGGACCAGCGCCAAGTAGTTTTCCCCACCTTTTTCTCGAAGCGCACCGCCAGCTTGTGGAAGCGGTCGCGCCGGGAGTCGGAGCGCTCTACCACCCAGCGTCTAGCCGGATGGCCACGCCCCCCGGTTCCGGCTTGCGCTCTCCCCCGCGACGGATATGGGGAAGGCAACCTCGCTGGCGCCCCCCCAAAGGCGCCTTCACCGTGACGCTGTCCAGGGAGTGGCCCTCGCAGGCGGTCCTCTCGTGGTACAGGAGAATCTCCCGCAGCCGGTTCTCCATGGCCATGGCCCGCTCCGCTCACCAGTCGCTCAATGGGAGATTGGGGTCAACGTCCACCGATTCGCTGTCCGGCCCGGCGAGGGAGAGCTTATACAATCCGGCGGCGGCGATCATGGCGCCGTTGTCGGTGCACAGGCGCGGGTCGGGGAAGCGGACCGGAATGCCCGCTTTCTCGGCCCGCCGGGAGAGCAGTTCCCTCAGCCTGCGATTCCGCGCCACCCCGCCCACCACCAGCACCGGATAGCCGCCAAACTCCTGCGCCGCCTTGAGGGTCCTGTCGGTGAGAGAGCGGACGATTGACTCCTGATAGGCCGCGGCCACCTGGGCGCGGTTTTCGTCGTTCACCTCCCCTGCCCTCACCATTCTCGCCAGCGCGGTCTTCACCCCGCTGAAGGAAAAATCCCAAGAACCGGGCATGTTCGCCCGCGCCATGGGTTTCACGGGGCCGGGCGCGGAATCGGCGAGCGCGGCCATCCTCGCCACCCCGGGATAGCCGAACCCCAGCAGCCTGGCCCCCTTCTCGAAGGCCTCGCCGGGGGCGTCGTCACGCGTCCTGCCGAGCACCTGATACTTTCCGTGATCCTTCACCAGCACCAGATGGCTGTGCCCGCCGGAGGCGACCAGGGCGAGCACGGGCAGCGCCAGGCTCTCCCCCACCGCCGCCCCGTAGATATGCCCCTCCAGGTGGTGGACGCCCACCAGCGGCAGCCCCCTCGCTACTGAGAGCGCCTTCGCGGCCGCCACCCCCACCACCAGGGAGCCGATGAGACCGGGGCCGTGGGTCACCGCCAGGCCGTCGAGGTCGTCCCAGCCCACCCCCGCGCGCGCCATCGCCTCCGCGATCACCGGCACGATGGTCTCCAGGTGTCGGCGGGATGCCACCTCGGGCACGATGCCCCCGAAGTGCGCGTGCAGGTCGTCCTGGGAGGCCACCACGCTCGACAGGAGTTCCACGCCCTCCTCCCCCGGCCCGCGCGCCACCGCGGCCGCGGTCTCGTCACAAGATGTCTCGATGCCCAGGATCAGCATGAAGAGATGGTTCGCTGTGTGGGCGGGGATTGCCTGCGCGATACGGAGCGCAGAGATGAGGAAACAGGCGCGCCGACGGGCGCGCGCCTACAGCCATCTGTCGAGCCAGTTGTAGGCGCGCTGGCGCATTTCGTCGGTGAATTCGTGTCCGGCCGGGGAGACGAAGAGCTCCAGGGCCTCGGGTTTGCCCAGTCTCCGGTAGAGCATTCCGGCGCGGGAGACCACCTCTCTGGCCCCCTCCAGGGGAAAGCGCAGGTCCTGGGCGCCGTTGAGGATCAGCAACGGGCGGGGGGCGATCATCGAGACCACCTCCGGAATGTCGCCCCACTTGAGGATGCCGGGGACGTAGAATCCCGGGTTGTGGAGCGCCTCCGCCCCCATGATCGCCACATAGGTAGTGGTGGCGCAGGAGGCGGCCCCCGCCTTGAGGCGGGGCTCCAGGGACATGGAGAACCAGGTCTCGGCCGCGCCCATGGAGTGGCCGATCATGCCGATGCGTTTGGGGTCCACCTCCGGCCGCTCGGTCAGGTAGTCCACCGCCCGCATCACGTCCCAGATCATCTTCCCCTGGAGGGTGAGGCCCTTCAGCAGGTATTCCTGGGCCAGGAAATGCTCGTAGTGCTCCCCGGACATGCGGGGATGGCGGCGTTCCTCGAACCCGATGGTGTCGGGGGCCAGCACCAGGTAGCCGCGGGCGCACAGCTCGGCCGCGTAGGCCTGCTGGGGATTTCCCTTCCAGCCGGCCACCTCGCTCTTGCCCAGGTCGTACTGTCCGGCGTGCTGGTGGTGGCAGACCACCGCCGGGAAGGGAGGGGTGTGCCGCCTGGGAATCATCACCACCGCCGGCACCACGTCCCCCGGCTCACTCTCGTAGGTGACCCACTCGACGATGCGGTCCCCTTCCTCCTGGCGGCGGCGGAGACGGGCGTTGAGAGGAGTTTTCTCCGGGAAGCCGCCCAGCAGGCGGGTCAACTGCCGCCGCTTGGCCCTCACCCACTTGGCATGTTCCGCAGGAGTGGGAAGTTCGAGGGGGGAGAGGGGGTTTTGCAGGTCCATATCGGCTTTACTCCGGCAGCTGGAGTTGGTCGAGAGACGACGGTTTCATGTGGAACGTCGCCGCGACGCCCGGATGGACCACGTGTCCGCCGGCCACATTGAGCCCGCGGGCGAGCGCGGGATTCCCACTCACGGCCTCCCGCAGCCCCTTGTCGGCGATTTCCAGCGCCCACGGCAGAGTGGCGTTGGTGAGAGCGTGGGTGGCGGTTCTGGGCACCGCGGCGGGGATGTTGGGCACCGCGAAGTGGAGCACGTGGCCGACCAAGTAGGTGGGCTCGGAGAAGCTGGTGGGGTGGATGGTCTCTATGCACCCTCCCTGGTCCACCGCCACGTCCACGACCACCGCGCCCGGGCGCATCCTGCGCACCATCTTCCTGGTGAGCAGTTTGGGCGCGCGGGCGCCCGGCACCAGCACCGCGCCCACGAACAGGTCCGCGTAGCTCGCCGCCCTCTCTATGGTGTAGGGGTTTGCGTACACGGTCACCACATTCTCGCCCATCACGTCATCGAGGTACTTGAGGCGGTTGTGGTTGATGTCGAGGACGGTAACGTGCGCGCCCATTCCGGCGGCCACCTTGGCGGCGTTTCCGCCCACCACTCCACAGCCCAGGATTACCACTTCCGCGGGCGGCACTCCGGGCACTCCGCCCAACAGCGTTCCCCGGCCGCCCTGCTGCACCTCCAGCAGGTGGGCCCCCATCTGGATGGAGAGTTTGCCGGCGATCTCGCTCATGGGCACCAGCAGGGGCAGCGCTCCATCGTCCGTCTGGACGGTTTCGTAGCCGAGGGCGGCTACCCCGGAATCGAGCAGCGCGCGGGTGAGTTTTCGGGAAGAGGCCAGGTGCAGGTAGGTGAAGAGGATGAGATCTTCGCGGAGGCGGTGATATTCGGCCGGGAGGGGCTCCTTGACTTTCATCACCATGTCCGCGGCCGCCCACAGGTCGTCCGCCTTGGACACGATCCGCGCTCCCGCCTTCCGATAATCAGAATCGGAGATCTTGCTCCCGGAACCGGCCTCTGTCTCCACCAGCACCCGGTGGCCGCGGTCGCGGAAGGCGCGCACGCCGGCGGGAGTGAGGGCAACCCGATGTTCTCCGTCCTTGATCTCCCTGGGAACGCCGATAATCATGTCCTGTGGCTCCTTTTGGGGAAATATCCTATTGTGAGGTTCGGCGTGAGGCGGTGCCGCCCCTTGTCTTGGGTTATGTACGAAGGACTGTCCAAGGGGCTGGAGAAGGGAGAGGAGACGGGGTATAATGCCAAGCGGCGCGACCGCCGTCCAGGGTACGTGTCCAAGGACGGTGAACCGGGATTAGACCGCGCAGCAAGTACATGGCATTATGGGATAGCCGAGGGGCGCGGGTATCTCCGCGTTTCCGTTGGCGTATATGTGGACGTTGTGTAAAGCTGCAGAGCCGTAAAGCCGGCCTTCCGCGCCGGGAAGGAGGTGATGCAGAGGAAGGGCGCGGGCCGGACGGCGAAGCAGCGATCGTAGAGAGTCGGGATTGATAACACCCGCGAGGGCTTGCGGCTGAGAGGTAACAAGGATGCTCCAGGCAGGCCCAAGCTCGCAGCGAAGATCCCGGCTGTCGTAATCGCAACAGCAATCGAAGGAGGAAGAGATGCGTAAAGTTGCGTTGTTCGTGAGCGTCCTGGCTTTATTGGCCTTGATGCTCGGACCAGCGCTTGCGCAACAGCCCTTCGCAGATGTCCCTCAGGATCACTGGGCCTACAATGCGGTGAACACGCTGGCCGAGAAGGGGCTTCTGGAGGGTTACCCGGACGGGGCCTTCAAGGGAAATCATCCCCTTACCCGTTACGAGTTCGCGCAAGCCGTGGCGCGCATGTTGGATCGAGTCGAGCAGATGTCCGGAACCCCGGGACCTCCGGGACCGGCCGGACCTCCGGGACCTCCGGGGCCGGGCGGATTGACGCCTGAGCAGCAGGCGCTGTTGGACCGCCTCGCCAAGGAGTTCGCTCCCGAGCTGGCCGCGTTGCGCTCCGACCTCGACAAGTTGACTGACCGGGTCGAGGATCTGGAGGCGGCGAAGGCCCCCAAGGGGCCGACCATCACGGTCAGCGGAGACATCAGCCTCCGCGCCGGCCTGTACGGCACTGACCTCGGCGTCGAGGATGTGGAGACCACCGGGTATCCGTTCTTCGGCCCCGAGTTCGCGTCCGAAGGGCCGATGCTGTCCCGGAATGGCGTCTATAACGGCGCGGCGCCGTACGGCGGCATCAACCTGCCGTACTGGGATGGGACCACTTGGAGCGACAATCCGTACTACTATCCGACGCCGGATTTCGACGGCACCATCCCCATCAGCGACGCGCTGAAGGACAGTTACAAGCCCAGCGACTTCATGACCATGAAGACGCGGGTGATCTTCTCCGGTCAGCTGAATGAGCAAACCGACGTCAACGTCACGCTGCTCGCCGGGCCGGAGAACAACCTGTCTCGGGCATACGGCATTGACGAGTTGTACAGTGGGGCTCCGACTCTGCTCGCCGGGAACGGCATAATGGACACGGTCAAGGTGGACGAGGCATGGTTGAAGCTCCACACCAGGTTGCTCGCGCCGGTGGATATCACTGCTGGAAAGCAGTACTTCAAGCGCGGCGTGGGCCTGCTGGTGGACAACGACCAGGAGGCCGTGAAGGCCATCCGACTCGATTGGGCTTCGGGCAGCCGGGTCTCCTTCGGCACCGTACTGGGCATGCTCGACCCGGAGGAGTTCTACGGGCGGACCGCCCCTTACATGGGGCTTCCGAGCTATGACCCGGCGCCGTACGGATGGAAGAATCCGAGCACCAACGGCCAGGACAACATCGACGTCTTCTACCTGGACTTCCACCCCACCGAAGACTGGACCATCGGCGTCAACTGGCTCGAGAGCGGATTCAACCTCGAGGAAGGTTGGAGCGCCAACGTGGAAGGACAGGCATGGGGTATCGACTTCTATGGTGAGTATGCGCAGCTGACCCAGTGGCCGACCGGCGACGATTTCGCCGACCTGAACGGAGACGGCGTTCAGGAGCTTAACGAAGTGTCGCTGGACGAGTCCGACTCGGCCTGGTTGGTTGGAGCCACCTACAAGACTCCCGCCGTTGTGTTGACGGGAGAGTACGGCGAGCTCGATCCGGGCTACGCATTCAGCGTTCCGGGCGGCGGTTGGAGCGCCATGCCGTGGTCGATGAGCGGGTATGACAACTTCACCTTCAACCTCCCGCTGTCTGCGCTCCACCCGAACGCCGAGCTGGATCCGCACGACATCAACTGGGTTGATCGGCCTCTGTTCCTCGATCCGACCAACATAGCTCAGGGCTGGCACGTACAGGTGACCTTCCCCGAGCTGTTGGGCAAGGACACTCCGCTCACCATCTCCTATGCAGACGGCGACGCTTTCAACCCCGAGTACCTGTCATGGCTGTGGTATGGCGGACCGACCAGCGGCATCCCCGAGCCTGACGACACCAGGGACGCCGACTCGGTGCTGACCGTCAGCATCTCCAAGCAGCTGAACGAGGACGTCAGCGTCAACCTGCTGTATGGGTACCGCGACGTGGACAACGTGATGTCTCGCCGCGAAGTTCCGGTCGCCTGGAACGGAGACACGCCGGTCTATGCCGAGGATGACGCGATTCAGGTCATCCGGGGCGAGATCTGCGTGGCGTTCTAGCATCGGAACCGACTCTGGACTGTATCAGCCCCCGGCCTCAGTGCCGGGGGCTGTGGTTTATGTGCCGGAGGACCGAGAACGGAATCGTCGCCTCGCGGCATTGACACGGGCTCTCCGAGGGACCTATCATCACGGCGCGAGGCGAACGAATCGAGAAAGTTAGGAGGCGATCTTGGCCGAGGTGCAAGCCGAGATGACAATACCTGCGCCGCTGGCGCAGGTGTGGGAGTCGGCGAAGGACGTCGAGCGATTCCCCGAGTTCCTTCCCAATGTGGAGCAGGTGACGGTGCGGGAAAAAGACGGCGCGCGCCTCGTCACCGATTGGGTGGGGCTGGTGCCGGAGTTCAAGCGCACCATCAAGTGGACCGAAGAGGACGAGTGGGACGATGATGCCCATGTCTGCCGGTTTCGGGCGCTGGAGGGGGATTGGGACAAGTACCAGGGGGAGTGGAGCTTCGCGGAGGAGGACGGCGGCACGCGGGCGCGCCTGCGCATCGAGTACGAGTACAACGTGCCGCTGATCGGGCCTCTGATCCGAAAACTGCTCCACAAGTTGGTGCAGCGGAACGCACAGGAGACGCTGGACGGCCTGCGGCGGCGGGCGATGGGAGAGATCTAGCGTGGCGCGCGACAAGAACGTGGCGATCGTGGGAGCCGGCCCCGCCGGCATCTTCGCGGCGCTCGCGCTCTCCGGGGTGCCGGGCGCGCGCGTGCGCATGTTCGAGAAGGGACCGGACATCGACGAACGAATCGCCAACTCTCCCTCCTCCCACAACGGCGGCCCCGCGGCGCCGCAGGGAGACCCCGATCGGGCGAAGCCCAGAGACCCCAAGTGGATGCTGTGCGGCTGGGGAGGGGCGGGCGCATTCTCTGACGGCAAACTCACCCTCTCCCGCGACGTCGGCGGTCAGCTGACCGCATATCTGCCTAGGGACGAGGTAGACGACCTGCTCGCGGAGGTGGACCGGATGTGGCTGCGGTTCGGCGCGCCGGAGGAGTTGTACGGCGCGGACGAGGCGGCGATGGCCGAGCTCTCGCGGCGGGCGACGCGGGCGGATCTGGAGTTCGTCACCACCCGCATTCGCCACCTGGGGACGGACCGCTGCCCGATGGTGTTGCGGGAGATGCGAAGGGCGCTCGGCGACAATGTCGAGGTGCACGCCAATGAGGAGGTGACCCACGTTCTCGTCGAGCAGGGGAAGCCCGCGGGCGTGGAGACGAGCGGGGGCAAATGTTATCCGGCCGACTTCGTGATTCTCGCGCCCGGCCGGGAGGGGGCGGGCTGGTTCACGGAGGAGGCATCCCGATTGGGGCTCTCCCGGGTGGACAATCCGGTGGACGTGGGAGTGAGAGTCGAGATGCCGGCCGAAGTGATGGCCGACGTAACCGATGTCGCCTACGAGTCCAAACTCATCTACTATTCACCGACCTTCGACGACCGGGTGCGCACCTTCTGCATGTGCCCGCATGGAGAGGTGGTGAAGGAGTACACGGAGGGGATTGTCACCGTCAACGGACACAGTTACGCGGAGAAGCGCACCGGGAACACGAACTTCGCACTGCTGGTGACCACCAACTTCACCGAGCCGTTCCATGACCCCATCGCCTACGGGCGCTATCTGGCCAGCCTGGCCAATCTCATCAGCGATGGGGTGATCGTCCAGCGCCTGGGCGACCTGCGCTCCGGGCGGAGATCCACGGCCAAGCGGATCGGGCGCGGCCTGGTGCAGCCCACGCTGAAGAGCGCCACCCCGGGCGACCTAAGTTTCGTCCTCCCCCACCGCTATCTGACCGCCATTCTGGAGACACTGGAGGCGCTCGACCGCTTTGCGCCGGGCATCGGCTCCCGCCACACCCTGCTCTACGGGGTGGAGGTCAAGTTCTACTCGGCGCGGCCGGAGCTGAGCCCGCTCCTGGAGACACAGGTAGACGGTCTCTTTGCGGTGGGCGACGGCGCGGGGGTCACCCGCGGGCTGATGCAGGCCAGCGCCAGCGGCCTGCTGGCGGGCAGAGAAGTGGCGCGGCGGGTGAGCGAGGGCTAGAGCTGGACGCGGAGGGGGCCTTTGAGCGCATAGCCGAATACCATGGACATCGCCAGCCAGGGCCATATCCAGTGGAGCCGGTGCCCGAGGACTGTGAATTCGGCCCCGGGGTAGGCCACGGAGACCCGCCGTACCGGCAAGTCCTTCGGCAGCAACGGCTCGCCGGGGTTCGCGATCTGCGCCCAGAGATTGCCGTCCACGCGCGCGGGGGCAACCTTGCCGGCCCGTTTCCCTACCAATACCTGCTTGGTGAACTCCCTGCCCCCCAGCGAGAAGCGCAGCTCGCGCCTCCCCTCCGAGACCGCCTCGATGCGCCAGTCCACCTCGTGGAGGGTGGGGATGCGGACCGGCGGGGTGGTGATGCGCAGCCCGGGCGAGACGCTCATCGTCACCTGGCCGGGGTCGGCATCCGGCGCGAGGGTGAGCGTGACCACCGCCTGCTCCCCCACTCGGAGGGGGCGGTGGCCGTAGCGCAGTTCGGTCTGCACCATGAGCAGGCCGATGGGCACGATCATGCAGGCGAGGGGAACCAGCGCGTGCGCGAAGTACTTGAAATTGTCCCTCAACAGCCGCGCCTGGGCGCGCAGGATGACCCGCAGCTCGTCGCGGTAGAGCACCACCTCGAGCAGGTGGGAGAGAATCCGGCTCTTCAGGGAGGCGATCGCCTTCTGGTTCGAGGTGGCGCGGAACACCAGCAGGGCGGCGAAACCGGTGACCGCCGAGATCGCGCCCAGCCCGAACCACGGGTTGAGGCCCGCGAAGGGGGCGAGGAACAGGTCGAAGATGCGGGTTATCGCAGCATTGACGACGCCCATGTTTCTCCCGTCAGTCCAGATATCCGAGCCCCTGAAGCCGCTGCTTGATCTCCTCCTCGGAATCGGCTTCCTCCAGGGCGGAGGCGGCGCGCTCCAGGGTATGCTGGATGAACTCCTCGGTGGAGGAGTATCCGGCCGACTCCGCACAGCGGGTGAGCCGTTCCCACAGGTCCCGGCTGATTTTCACCTTAGGTCCGAACATCGTCTTTTTCCCTCCACAGCGGTTTCCCGGTCATTCCCTCGCCCGGCTTCACTCCGAACTCGGAGAGGATGCCGGCCGTGACGTCCGGCAGCTCCGGCGATTCGTCCTCCACCGGGCGGGAGGTGAACAGTATCCCCGGCACCAGCGCCCGCTCGATGCAGTGGTCGCCGCTCCACTTGTCCGTGTTGTCCTCCACCATGCGCTCCTTCACCTCGCCCAGCACCGAGGCGTCGGAACACCGGTATCCCCGCGCATAGCCCACGATCAGGTCCGGCCTGCGGTCGGAGCCGGATCCGGAGTATACCTGATCCCCCCGATGCACCTGCTCGATGACGCGGGCGCCAGTCTCCGGGTCGCGCACCTTGACCAGTTCCCCGGCCAGCCGGTCCAGCAGCGCCTCCCGATCCGAGGGATTCACCGACCCGAATCCCTCCCGCCCCTGGAGGTTGAGGTAGAGCGCGTTGAATCCAATCCCGTAGGCGACGGTGCGCTCCCAGTCGGCATTTCTGAAAATGTCGGCCCCCTCCTCGGTCCAGGGGCCGAGCCCAGCCAGTAGCCCCTGTTGGGCGAGCCAGGTGTTGAGGTTGAAGGTGCGATAGTAGGGCATGAAACCGTGGTCGGACATGACGATCAGGGTGGTATTCCCGTCCAGCGCCTCCAGGGCTTCGCCCACGATCTCGTCCGCCGTCCGGTAACACTCCGGGATGACGTCCCCGTATTCGCGGCCCGCGCGCTTATTGTAGGCCGGATGGCGCGGGTCCATGGTGCGCCAGAACATGTGCTGGGTGCGGTCCGTGGTGGCGAAGTATTGGAACAGCAGGCCGCGGTCGAAGTCGTGGAGAGCCGCCCGCCACATGCGGCGCACCTCCCCCATGGCGAGGCCCGACTGCTGGAGGTATTCTCCGTCATCGAGCACCCCATGGCGCAGGGCCTTCACATCATGAGGAAAGCCCTGGGTGTAGAAGCGGCCGAACTCATCGGCCAGCTCCTTCGCGAACTCCGGGGGGGCGGTCACCGGCAGCGCCGGGTCCGTCGGGTCCACGTTGATGGGGCTCACGTAGAGCTGGAAGGTGGGGGCGACCTGCTTCAGCAGGACGCGGCACATGCCGGCCGCGTCGTGCAGATGGGGGAGCATGGGGAAACGGACCGGCAGCCACCCGCTCCACTCTCCCTCCTTCAGCACCACCTCGTTCTTCTGCAGCACGAGCTTGGCGGTGTGGTTGGCGCGGTCGAGGTAGACGGTGAAATCCACCGAGGTGGGCCCTCCTCCCTTCTCCAAGCTGTTGTCTGGCCCGATGAGCTGGGCCCTCACCACCCCCTTGTCCACCTTGACCTGCTGGGTGCTCCCTCCCCCGCGGCCCGCGGCCGTGGATGGCGCCTCCTCGGTGAAATACGAATACTCCCCATAGGTCCCCCGCAGGTCGGGAGCGCCCAGGCCGGCGAGCTGCTTGGCCCCGCAGTCGCGGGGCGGGAAGTTGGAGGGCACGCGGTAGACCTGACAGGGCACTCCCCGCTCGGAGAGCAGCTCCCAGAAGGCCGGGCCCCGGCGGAGCAGTTCCACCTTGCCCTTGGAGATGGGGATGCGCCACTTGCCCACCGGGAGCACGTGGCTGGGAGCTTCGGTGCGGGCGATGGAGAGGTAGGGCAGATAAGTCTTCGGGTCCCGCTCTATGAAGTCATAGATGCCGTGACGGCCGGGGTCCGCCCCCGCGATCACCGAGGCCCAGGCCACCGGGCTCTGGGGAGGAATGGTGGAGGTCAGCGCACGGAAAGACCCCATCTCCTTGAGGCGGGCGAAGTGGGGCAGTTGCCCCCGCTCCATCATGTGCTCTATGAGATGGGGGGAAAGGCCGTCCAGCCCCAGCAATATGACCTTGCGCTCCCGCGACAGACTCCCGACCACCCGCCGGCCGCAGGAGACCAACGCGCTCGGCGCCACCAGCCCCAGCAGCCCCAGCGCGGCCAGCTTCTTCAGCGTGTTCCGCTTCTCCGGATCGCGGGGCGCCTCTCGATCCGGGAGGCGGGGCTTGTGATGTGTTCGCCGCCTATTCATCTGCGTGCAGCTCCTTCTCCCTCGCCGACAACAACGACTCCCCCTGCATGTAGCCCGGCCTCGCAATCCCGAACCACTCCAGGATGGTGGGGGCCACGTCCATGATGCGGGCCGAGGAGGCCGGCAGCGGCCTGCTGGAGAACAGCACGCCCGGCACGTGGCTCGGGTCGCAGCAGTGGTCTCCGCTCCAGCGGCGCACGTTGTCCTCGAAGACCGGCCCCGCCGCCTTTCCCTGGGCGGCGTCCCAGGAGGCGCGGTAGCCCACCGCGTAGCCGATGGTGAGATCGGGGCCCACGTCGACATAGGGGCCGGGGTTGACGGCCGCGGTGTCGTAGACGCGGTCGATCGCGGTCTGTTTCCGCTCCTCGTCCCGCAGCCCGGACAGCCTCCCGATCAATTCCTCCTTCAGGGCCTTCACTTCCTCCGGGGGCACGATGCCCCGGGCCTCCCGCCCTTTTACATTCAGGTACATCCCCCCCAGC
>WFSF01000113.1 GCA_015486155.1 Armatimonadota bacterium | reverse complement strand
GGGGTGGGGAAGACCGCGGTGGTGGAGGGGCTGGCCCAGAAGATCGTCTCCGGCCAGGTTCCGAGGACCCTGAAGGACAAGCGGGTGCTGGCGCTGGACCTGGGCGCGATGGTGGCGGGATCGAAGTTCCGCGGGGAGTTCGAGGAGCGGATGAAGGCGGTGATGGACGAGATCCGCCGCGCCAAGGGCGAGATCATCCTCTTCATCGATGAGCTCCACACCGTCGTGGGCGCGGGCGCGGCCGAGGGCGCGATCGACGCCTCCAACATGCTCAAGCCCGCGCTGGCGCGCGGCGAACTCCAGTGCGTGGGCGCGACCACCCTGGACGAGTACCGCAAGTATATCGAGAAGGACCCCGCCCTGGAGCGGAGGTTCGCCCCGGTCTATGTCGAGGAGCCGAGCGTGGAGGAGACGGTGGAGATCCTCCGCGGCCTGCGTGAACGCTACGAGCAGCACCATCAGGTGAAGTACGAGGACGAGGCCCTGGAGATGGCCGCCAAGCTGGCGGCCCGGTACATCACCGACCGATTCCTGCCGGACAAGGCGATTGACCTGATGGACGAGGCCGGCTCGAAGAAGCATCTGGCGGCGGTGATGTCGCCTCCCGACATCGCGGAGATCGAGGGGCGGATCGCGCGCCTCGAACAGCAGCGCGAGGAGGCGGCCCTCAAGCAAGAGTACGAGGCGGCCGCCCGCTACAAGCAGGAGATCGAGACGCTGCGGGCCCGGCTCGAAGAGCGCCAGAAGGAATGGGAGGAGAAGGCGGAGGACCGCGACGCGACGGTCACCGCCGAGGACATGGCGCAAATCGTCGCCTCCTGGACCGGCATCCCCGTGTCGCGGATGTTCGAGCAGGAGAGCGAGAAATTGCTGCGCATGGAGGAGGAGCTCCACAAGCGCGTGATCGGGCAGGACGAGGCGGTGCACGCGGTCTCGGAGGCGATCCGGCGGGCGCGCGCGGGCCTCAAGGACGCCAAGCGGCCCATCGGATCGTTCATCTTCCTCGGCCCCACCGGAGTCGGGAAGACGGAGCTGGCGCGGGCGCTGGCGGAGTTCCTGTTCGACGACGAGGAGGCGATGGTCCGGCTCGACATGTCGGAGTACATGGAGCGGTTCGCGGTGTCCCGCATGATCGGCGCTCCGCCCGGCTACGTGGGCTACGAGGAGGGCGGGCAGCTCACCGAGGCGGTGAGGCGGCGACCCTACCGGGTGATCCTGCTCGATGAGATCGAGAAAGCCCACCCGGACGTGTTCAATATCCTGCTGCAGATCCTGGAGGACGGCCGGCTGACCGACGCGGCCGGGCGGGTGGTGGACTTCAAGAACACCGTCATCATCATGACCAGCAACCTGGGCAGCAAGCACATCCGATCGGCCGCCTCCCTGGGGCTGGCCAAGGACGAGAGCGCGCGCTACGAGCTGGACCGCGAGGAGGTGATGGCCGAGCTGAGGCGCACCTTCCGGCCGGAGCTGTTGAACCGGATCGACGAGATCATCATCTTCCATCCCCTCAACGAGGAACAGATCAAGCAGATCGTGGACCTCCTGCTCTCCCGGCTGCGGAAGCAGCTTGCCGAGCGCGGCATCACCCTGGAGGTGAGCGAGGAGGCGCGGGAACTGCTGGCTCGGGAGGGATTCGATCCCGAGTACGGGGCGCGGCCGCTGCGCCGCACCGTGCAGCGCCTGGTGGAGAACCCGGTCGCCCGCGGCATCCTCCAGGGCGAATTCCGGGAGGGAGACACCGTGGTGCTGGAGGTGGAGGAGGGCGCGCTCGTCCCCAGGCTGCTGGTCCCGAGCAAGACGACGGCCGGCGAGGGCGAACAGGCGCGGTGAGAAACCACCGTATGTATTTCCCCATGCTCACCGAGGTGGTCTTCAACAAGGGATGCTGCTGAAGCGCTTCGCGGTGGGCCCCGCGCCGGCGTTGCTGCCGGGCGGCCCCGGCCTCAGCCTCCCCGGGTTGTTGCTGGTGCTCCGCGTCGCAGGCTGGAAGAAGACCGTCGCCTACTGGATCGTGATGGTGATCCTCATCACCCTCGTCGCCTGGGCCGCGGGCTCCTACTACGGCGACTACGTCTGCTCGTGCATGTTGAACCGGCCGCGGCGGTAGCCCGCGCGCCCCGCGGCAGGAAACACCTACTCCTCACCGTACTCTAGGTCAGCCCCGATTCTTTCCGGAGGTGTGAAGATGAGCCAGGTGCTGGTAGTGGGCGGCGGGCCGGCCGGTATCGCGGCGGCGGTAGCGGCGGCGCGCGGCGGCGCGGAGACGACGTTGATCGAGCGCTACGGATTCCTGGGCGGGATGGCCACCGCGGGCCTGGTCAATCCGTTCATGGCCTGGCATGTGGGGCGGAAGCCGCTGGTGGCGGGAATCTTCCGGGAACTGCTGGACCGCATGAAGGCCCTGGGGGGATATGGGAGCCGCCGCGCGCCCCATGCCTTCGACCCCGAGGCCTTCAAGTTCGCCGCCGACGAAATCTGCCGGGAGGCCGGGGTGTGGGTGCGGTTACACACCCTGCTGACTGAGGTCGGCGTGCAGGAGAATGGCATCACCTCCATCACCACCGAGAGCAAGTCGGGGCGGGAGCAGTGGCGCGCGCGGGTCTACGTGGACTGCACCGGCGACGCGGACCTCGCCTTCCGGGCCGGCGTGCCGTGTCAGGAGGGGAGAGAAGAGGATCACCTCACTCAGCCGATGACCCTCAACTTCCGCATGGCGGGGGTGAAGATCTCCCGGATGCCCGACCGTAAGACCATCAATCGCCTCTATGACAAGGCGAAGGCGGAGGGGCGGGTGCGCTGCCCGAGGGAGAACGTGCTCTTCTTCTACACCACGCGGCCGGGGGTGGTGCACTTCAACACCACCCGGGTTACCGGCCGGAGCGGGGTGAACGCCGACGACCTCACCGCCGCGGAGCTGGAGGCGAGGCGGCAGGCGCGCGAGATCGCCGCCTTCCTGGTCTCCGACGTGCCCGGCTTCGAGAAGGCTTACCTCGAGCAGTCCGGGGTGCAGATCGGGGTGCGGGAGAGCCGCCGCATCGAGGGGGAGTACACGCTGACCGCGGAGGACGTGCTGAGCGCGCGCAAGTTCTCCGACGGCATCGCCCGGTGCAACTATCCCATCGACATCCACAACCCGGCCGGGGAGGGCACCGTCATCCGGAACGTGCCCGCGGGCGACTGGTACGAGATTCCCTATCGGTGCCTGCTGCCGCGGGGCGCGGATAACCTCCTGGTGGCCGGGCGGTGCGTATCCGCCACCCATGAGGGCCAGGCCTCCCTGCGGGTGATGCCCCAGTGCTTCGCCATGGGGCAGGCGGCCGGCGCGGCCGCGGCGACGGCGCTCGCCCGAGATTGCGCGCCTCGCGAGCTGTCGGCCGAGGACCTGCGGGCCGCGCTGAGGGAACAGGGGCAGGTGATATAGGGGGCCCGCTCTCCTACGCCATCCCCTCCAGTCTCTGCTCGGTGACCTCCTCCTGGAGCGGCTCCCCGCTGAAGAAGCGCCTCAGTTCCTCCACCACATGGGCGGCCATGTCCCAATATCGGCTGGGGACGGGCCCGCCCACATGCGGGGTAAGCAGGACATGGGGACAATCGCGCAACGGGTTGTCCGCGGCCGGCGGCTCCGGGTAGGTGACATCCAGCCCGGCCCACAGCCGCCCCGCCTGCACCTCCTCGATCAGGGCCTGCTCGTCCACCAGCGCGCCGCGCGCGGGATTGACCAGCACCGAGCCGTCGGCCATCAACTTCAGCCGCTCCCGGCTGATCATCCCCACCGTATCCGGCCTCACCGCGGCCAGCAGCACGACGATGGGGCAGCTGCGAAGGAGTTCGTCGAGCTCCACCAGTTTCACTCCCTCCGCCTCCGCCCGCTGCTTGTCCGCGTGCCTGCTGTAGGCCCACACCTCGCACTCCAGCGGCTTCAGCATCCGAATGAACTGCCATGAGATCTTCCCCAGCCCCACGATGCCCACTCGTTTCTCTATGAGGGTGTCCGGCTCCACCTCGTGGTAGTCCCCCCACCACAGATCGCTCTTCTTCAGCTCCTCGCGGAAGAACGACACCCGCCGCAGGCAGGCGATGGTGAGACACAGAGCCAGCTCCGCCACGTAGCGGGACATCGTGCTGGTGGCGCAGGTCATCTTCAGGCCGCGGCGGAAGAACTCGCTGGGCGGCTCCGGCATCATGAACTTCACACTGCCGGCGGCGTGGGCCACGATCTTCAGGTCCTTCGCCGCGTCCAGCACCTCCGCGGTGAGCTTGGGCGCGCCCCATCCGGTGATCAGCGCGTCGAAACCGGGCAGCAACGCGGCCAGCTCCTCGGAGGTGGGCTGTCCCTCCTCCGTGCGGTAGACCGGGTCCGCGAACTGCGCCAGCGCCTCCCTCACCCGGGGCGGAAAGAGCTGTTCCTGAAGCTTGCCCGTGGGCAGCACGTATACTTTCGGTTTCGACATGTTCAGCCTCCCTTGGCCTTTCTCGCGGCCGTTTTCTTTTTCTTCGCCTTCGCAGCCTGGGCCCGCCTCTTTCTGCGCGCGCGTTCCCGCCTGCGCTTCTCCTCCCACCACCTATCGAACTCCTCCTTGGTCTCGAAGTGCAACTTGTGCTCCGTGTCGCCGGAGAACTCGCAGGACTCGACGTCATACTCGCGGCACACATCCGGCCGCCGCTCGTAGATGGCGCATCGGTTCTTCTCGTCGAGATAGCGGCACTTGGTGCGCACCTCCATGTGCCACTGCCCAGTGAAATAGATGGCGATGTTCTCGTGGGCCAGAAACCAGCTCCACTCATCGTAATCGGCCTTCGTCCTGGGCGGGGGCAGGATGACCGTGATATACCGGCAGCACCGCGCTCCGCACTCCTCCTGGCACACGCGCGCGTGGTCCTCTTCTCTTGTAGGGCGGGCGTTCTCACGCCCGCCGCGCGAACTACGAGCTCCCGCCATCGCCTCCATCATCCTCACTCAATCGTATTCACCCCGCCCCTCGCCGAAACATCCTCAAAGCCAGGCGCCCGAAGAACCGCGCCATCCGGTTGGCCGCTGCGGCCAGCCGGGGATGACGGGCCAGAAAAGACGCCATGCCCGGATAGACCGCGGAGAGCGCCTGAAAGAGCTCGGCGCGGCCGGTCTCCTGCTTGGATCGCGCCGCCTCCGCCGCCACCGCCAAGGGCCGCGGCCACAGCCGCAGCAACCACCGCATCCTGTAGATCATCCAGAGCAGCCGCTTGGGCACGAACGGCGTCCCCGCCAGATAGATGAGGCTGTGCCAGAAGGCGGAGCTCCGCCCCCCCGCCTCCAGGTGGTATTTCCAGTAATGCAGCTCGAACCGCTCCGGCAGCGGCCGGTCGGCGCGGGACACCTGCTCCGGCCGGATGATCCCCTCCTCCAACGCCCGCCGCGTCAACTCCGTCTGGGGCAGAAAGCTGAGGCTGTGCAGCCCCAGGTGGAAGGGTTGAGGCAGCTGCATCACCAGCTCGAAGGTGCCACGGCAGTTCTCCTCGGTCATCCAGGGGATGTCCAGGATGAAATCCCATCCCGTCTCGATCCCGTGCCGGTGCAGCGCCTCCGCCCCCCGCACCACCATCTCGTTCCTCTCCCTCCGGTTGAGCACCTCCCGGCGCACCTCCGGCGATCCGCTCTCCACCCCCATCACCACCTGTTTCAGCCCCGCCTCCTTCAGCTGCGCCACCATTTTCTCCGTAATCACCGCGGGGTGCGACCAGATCCCGAACGGCAGGCCCACCTCCTTGGGAAACCGCTCGCAGAACTCGTCCAGCCACCCCTTGGGCGGCCGCACCGCGAACACCTCGTCCCAGAACTGCACCATCCGCGCGTTCGGGTGACGGCGGAGCGCCTGCGAGATGTCCTCCAGAATGCGCCCCACGCTCCGATACCGCCGGACCGGCCCCTTGCCCCCGTAAAGCCCTCGCCGCAGCCACACTCCGCCGCAAAAGGTGCAGGCGAACGGACACGCCATGCGGGAAGCGTAGGTGTGGTAGAGGTGGAGGTGAATCGCGGGGTCCACCTCCTGGAGGTGGTCCTCCTCGATGAAATAGCATCCCGGCTCGTTGAACAGGGGGAACGCCAACTCGTCCAGGTTGTCGGCGAGCGGGCGCACGTCATTGCGTCTGATCTCTCCGCCCACCTTGGCCCAGATGTTGGGGACATCGTCCCCGGCCCCGCCCGCGGCCAACGCGTCACACAGGTCCGGCAGCGCCTCGTCTCCCTCCCCCCGGCACACGAAATCGCAGTGCTCCAGGCACTCCTCCGGGCAGGCGGAGGGGTGTGCCCCTCCGAGAATCACCGGTATGTCCAGCTCGCGGCGCACCTTCTCCGATAGCGCGTAGGAGAGGTCGGCGACGAACGAAGAGGTGAGGCTGATTCCCACCAGGTCGGGCTTCAGGTCGCGGAGCAGGTCCACCAGTATCCGCTCCTCCCGTTCCGTGACCTCCCGGAACTCCCCCCACCGGAACTCCTTCATGAACACCAGCGAGCACTCGTGCCCCCGCTCCCTCAGTATCGAGCACAACTGGCGGGCGCCCAGTGACTCGTAGAGGTACAGGGTGATGAGGGCGACGTGCAACTTGGATTTGCGGGCCGCGGGGGTAGTCAACTCACATATACCGGTCGGCTCTGGATTGAACACACCTTCGACTGAGGAGTGCTGTAGTCCTCTCCCTCGCCCGTCCGGCCGTGCGCTTACCCCATCTCGACTTCGCCCGATTTATGGACCCAGTATATGGTAAAGGGGAAACGCTCCCGCAACCATCGCACCCGCCCGGCAAGCCCTGTATATGTTCGGCCGATGCGCGGAAACCCCAGGGCCAGGGTCACATCGGGGCGCTTGTGGTGATCTAACAGTAGCCCTAACACAGCGTCGGCGAAATAATGACGTGCCTGGGTCGGATCCTTGCCTTCAGGGTATCCCTTTACGCTAACCCACATCTCGTCTTCGTTCTTGCGCGCGACAATGTCCGGGCCCTGTTTTCTGGAGACCGTATCAGCTTGACTCACTATCTCATATCCCTGAGCGGCCAGCCAGTCGGCGATGTGCTGCTGAACGTTCCCCTCCCAGTACCATGAACGGGTTTCAAGTTTCGTTCGCTTTTCCAGAGAGGCGTAGCGGCCGCCTTCGCGCCAGGTGGTGACATATTTTTCCCGGTGAATTTTCTCCCGTCGACAATCCACACACGCCTCAGCCTCCTGCCAACGGTTGGCCTTCTTGTCGCGGGCTAGTTTACTACACGCCTTATAGGCCAGTTGCCGCCACTTCAATCCCGCCCGCTCCTTGACGTGGTCGTCGCACAGCGGGCCCTCGGCCTCTTGCAGCACCGCGATAACGCGCTCGCAAATCGTCATCTTTGCAGCTCCTTTCGTGCCGGCTCACCGGCTCGCGTCCCCTGGCGCCTAGGTTGGCATTCAAAGCGCACGGCACCCCAAGTGCGAGCGCCGCTTGAGAGCGATTGCGCGAACGCATTCGCTGGCTATGCATTCCTCGATTTCCTCATCACCACACAGACCCCGTGACGGGAGTGTATGATCAGGGTGACTCTGTCCATGAGACCTCTGAGGACGGCCAGCGACATATCGGCCTCGTGCGGGTCCAGGGGCCTCTCTGCCTCCGGGCCGCGGACCCTTTCGCCGCTCCCGAACGCCGTCACGCGAACGCCCTCCGCCCTGATCTGGATGCGCACGGCGATGGCCTCACAAGCCCCTACGAAAAACCGGCCGGCCAGCGCGGTGCAAGCCTCACATACGGCCATCTCGATATCTTCCCCCGCAGGCCGCGGCAACCCCGCGAGGTCGGCGGCGTAAAGAGCGACGCCTCCGGCCAGCTTCTCGAGATCGCGCGCCCGCGGGAATCTCAACTCGATCGTGTGCACAGCGCCTCCACTAATTGCCGCCCGGTCCTGGCGGCGGCAGGCTGCTGAAGAAAGACGCCAGAGGAGATACAGACCCGGAAACACAGCAACATAGCGCCCCTTCATTATACCCACACGCACGAAGAGCAACCCAACCCCTGAATATGCCCACATGGCGCGAAGCGCGTGCCCCGCGGTCTCCCTCACCGGTCGAGCCGAATCTCCACCTCGAACTCGCCGCGCCCGAGGCCGGGCAGTGCGATCACGAGATATGTGTGGCCCTCGTGCTGCCAGGTGAAGTAGCCGTTGGCGCGCGACGCCCGCAGTCGCCGGCCGCCCAGGCGCGCCTCGGCGATGCGGCGCTCTCCCCGCACCCGTGTCTGCAGCCCCACCGGCGCGCGGAGGTCGGGGCCCTCGTACCGGACCCTTATGTTCAGCTCGTCCGGGGGCATTGGGTGGGGGCCGACTCTCACCTCTTTGAAGCCACCTCGGTTCCGCCAGATGGCGACCCGGCTGCGCCGCCGCTCCGCCGCAGTCCGCCCCACCGCCACCAGCCCGCCGTAGAACATCCCCATCAGATAGCACGGATAGCCGGGATAGGGCAGCTTGGGGAAGCGGCGGTTGCCCCAGGCGAAGAGCGCCTTCAGCCGGGCGAGGCCGCTTCTTGCCCGCAGGCGCGCGGGATGGGAGTACTCGTTGCTCTCGGCGGTCTCGGTGAGCAGGGAGAGGGACTTGAACTCCCGGTAGCAGAACGCGTTGGCGCTGGAGACATCCGGGCTCTCGCTCATGAACCCAGGCCAGCTCAGCGGATGCGCCACATTGGTGATGCCCGCCCGCTCCCCGGCCTCCCCCATCTCGGCCGCGATGCGATGGAGCAGGTAGTCGTCCTCCAGATAGGGCCGCGGCTCCGACCACAGCACCATGTCGTAGCTGCAACCCGCGAATCCCCGCGCGTGCATGTCCACGTACACCTCCGGCTGGAGAGCGCGCGCCACCCTCTGAAAAGCCTTCCCCTCCGGTGTCCGCGGCCCGCCCGGCCCGTGGTCCCGCTGGGGCGCCCTCCCCCTCGCCGGGCGGTAAGCATCCCGTTCCGCCAGGTCCGGGCACATGTTGGGCAGGATCACGATCTTCTGTCTGCGG
>WFSF01000112.1 GCA_015486155.1 Armatimonadota bacterium | reverse complement strand
GCTCTCCCGCTCCCTCTACCCTCAGGGTGGCGCCGTCCTCGATGCCCGCGGGGACGGCCACCCGGGTCTCCACCCGGCCGGGTCGCAGCCCCGTCCCCCGGCAGGCGGGACACGGATCCGCGACCGCCCGGCCCTGTCCCCCGCAGCGTGCACAGGTGGTGACGGTGGAGAGCTGCCCGAAGGGGGTGCGGGTGACATGCTGCACCTGGCCCGCGCCCCCGCAGACGGGACAGGTCGCCGGGGCGCGGCGGGAACGGCTGCCGGTGCCCTCACACCGCTCACAGGGCACCAGTTTTTCCACCGTGACCGTCTTTTCCACCCCGGCGGCGACCTCCTCGAGGGTGAGAGTCACGTCACACCTGAGGTCGGCTCCGCGGCGCGGGGAGGCGCGGCGGGATCGGGCTCGGGGCTGGCCGAAGAAGGCCTCGAACAGTTCCCCGAAGCCGGTCAACTGGTCCCAGAGGTCGCCCGCCATGATGCCCGATGGGCCCGCCTCGCCGAATCGGTCGTACTGGGCGCGGCGGTCCGGGTCGGAGAGCACCTCGTAGGCGGCGGAGATCTCCTTGAACCTGGCCTCGGCCTCCGGGTCGGAGGGGTTCAGGTCGGGATGGTATTTCCTCACCAGTCTCCGGAAGGCGCGCTTGATCTCGGCCTGACTGGCACTGCGGTCTACGCCGAGGATCTCATAGTAGTCGCGGCGCTCCGGCATGGTGGAAGGAGGTCATTCCTCCTCTTCGGTCTCGGGGGCCCGGATGCGGACGGAACCGCGGGCGATCTCGCCGATGGCGCGGTTCACCAGCGCGCCGTCGCTGGGCTCGAAGGTGCTGTCTATGCGCTCCTTGAGGTCATGGGCGCGTCTGGCGACCCCCACCACCAACGCATAGCGGCCGTATTTCTTCGCCAGCCTGTCAATGATTCTGGTCTGCCGGTCAACGCCGGCCCGGTGACGCGTTCTCATGGTGTCCCAACCTCTCAGGGGCCTCTAATCCTGAATCTCCCCGTCCGTCTCCGCAGTGCGGACGCGGGGCAACTGCCACTTCGCCTTCCCCGGTGATTTGCCGCGCGATTTCCTTCCTGCGCACGGCAAAACGTAATTATAGGGATCAGCCCCTCCCCTTGTCAACTTGTGCTCTCCCGTACAGGGGTTCCCGAGCCTCCCCAGTCCAGTCCAGCCCCAGCCGCTGCTGGAGCAGGGAGCGGACGGGGGCGAAGGTCATGCGGTGTTCGGGGCAGGGGCCGAGGGCGGAGAGGCAGGCCAGGTGCTCCGGTGTGGCGTATCCCTTGTGCCGGTCGAAGCCGTATCCGGGATAGCGGGCGTGCACTTCCTCCATGATGCGGTCCCGGGTGACCTTGGCGATGATGGAGGCGGCGGCGATGGAGGCGCAAAGGCGGTCGCCGTGGACGACGTTGCGCTGGGGCACGGGGCAGGCGGGCAGCGGGCGCCCGTCGACCAGAGCCAGCGCGGGCGCGGGATCCAGCTGGAGCAGGGCCTCCCGCATGGCGCGGTGGGAGGCCCGCAGGATATTGATCCGGTCCACCGTCCTTGCGCCCACCACGGCGACCCCGGTGGAGAGCGCCCGATCCTGAATCAACGCGAAAAGGCGCTCCCGCGCGGCGGCGGTGAGCGCCTTGGAATCGTTCAGGCCGGGCAGCCGACAGCGGGCAGGTAGGATCACCGCGGCCGCCACCACCGGCCCGGCCAGGGGGCCGCGGCCCGCCTCATCCACGCCCGCGATGGGGGCGATCCCTTCCGCGCGCAGTTCCCGCTCGATGCGCCACAAGCCTCGCATGTTTGGCCCTCGAGAGCCCGCCACTACGGCCGCGCGCCGTGCAACGCCGGCCGAGCCCGGGCCTCCGTGACGGACGACTCATCCAGCAGTTTCAGGTCGCGGTTGTCGCTGACCAGCCGGATGCGCTTGGGAGGCCAGAAGATGACCATCGCCTTCCCCAAAACCCGGTTGGCCCGGAGATAGGGTTCCGGCTGGCCGGTAATCGGGTCCGCCCAGACGTGGCTGTCCCGGCTCAGGTTGCGGTTGTCCCCGAGGACGAAGTAGCACCCGTCGGGCACCCGGTAGCCCTCG
Organism: Armatimonadota bacterium; assembly: GCA_015486155.1. Taxonomy (GTDB): domain Bacteria; phylum Armatimonadota; class Hebobacteria; order Hebobacterales; family Hebobacteraceae; genus S016-27. Next base: position 6,263 of record WFSF01000112.1, on the reverse strand, counting down.
GAAAGGAGGTTGCCGAACTCGTCCACCGGCCAGTCGTACTCCGGCATCGCCGCGCCCGGAGGGCCTTGAACCAGGTGTCCGTTGACGAACACTCCCACCCCCGCGACGATGCGGATGCGGTCTCCGGGCAGGCCGATCAAGCGTTTCACGAAGTCCTTTTTCTGGTGGTCCTGGGCGTCCTTGGCCTGAGGGGGGGCCACGAAGACCAGGATGTCGCCCCGCTTGGGCTGATTCAGCCGGTAGATGAACCGGTTGACGAGGATGCGGTCTCCCTTGATGAAGGTCGGCTCCATGGAGCCGGAGGGAATGAAGAATGCCTGCACCACGAAGGGCCTGATGATGATGAACACCAGCAGGAATGCGATCAGCCCCGAGTCCAGCAACTCCACCATGAACTTGCGCGCGGGCGCGGACTGCCACAGCCCCCAGACTATGCGCATGAACACCAGCGCGGAGACGAGCGCAGCGATCTTCCAGGGGTTGTCGAGGTTCATGGCCGCAGAGCCTTCGTCCGCCTCAGCGGCGACGATCTTCCTTGATGCGGGCTGCGCGCCCGGAGCGCCCGCGGAGATAGAAGAGTTTGGCCCGGCGGACCCGCCCCCGGCGCAGCACCTCGATCTTCTCCACCCGCGGGGAATGGGTGAAGAAAGTCCGCTCCACCCCGATGCCGTGAGTCACCCGGCGGACGGTGAAGGTCTCCTTCACCCCGGAGTTGCGGCGGGCGATCACCACCCCTTGATAGGGCTGAGTGCGTTCCCGGCCGCCCTCGGTGACGCGCACGGTGACCCGCACTTGATCGCCGGGTCCGAACTCGGGCACGCTCTTCTTCAGTTGCGCGTTTTCTATCTCAGCAATGACCATGGTTTCCTCCCAGAGGGGCGGACCGCCCATGCCCGGAGAATGGACTAAGAAAAGCCCGGCGGAAGGTCCGCCAGGGCGGAAAGGCACAGCTCGAATCGCCGAGAATTATATCATACGGCCGAGCCGGGCGCAACCAGGCCCGCGCCTCGGCCGAGAACCCTGAGGAGCCGGCATGGTCATGGCACACGAGGACCAAGGTAAAGCAACGCCCGTCTTGATCGTGGGGTCGGTGGCCCTGGACAGCGTGCGCACGCCGTTCGGGGAAGTGGCGGAGGCGTTGGGCGGGGCCGCGAGTTACGCTTCTGTGGCGGCCAGTTTCTTCGCCTCTCCCCGCGTGGTGGGGGTGGTGGGAGAGGATTTCCCCGACCGCCACGTCGCCGCCCTGGCCGAGCGCGGGGTGGACCTCGCCGGCCTCCAGCACTCCACCGGCCGCACCTTCCGCTGGACGGGGTACTACGAGTACGATCTCAACCAGGCCCACACCGTGTCCACGGAGCTCAACGTCTTCGCCAGTTTCCGCCCCGAACTCCCCGAGAGCTACCAGGGGACTCCCTATGTCTTCCTGGCGAACATCGACCCGGAGTTGCAGTTGTATGTGCTGGACCAGGTGCGCCGCCCCAGATTGGCGGCCTGTGACACCATGAACTACTGGATCGAGAGCGCGCGGGACAAGGTACTGAAGGTGCTGGCCCGGGTGGACATCGCGCTGATGAACGACGCCGAGGTTCGGCAGCTGACCGGTGAGTCCAACCTGATCGCGGCCGCGCGCCGGGTGCTGGAGTACGGCCCGGGGGTAGTGATCGTGAAGAAGGGTGAACACGGGGCGGTCATGTTGTCCGCGGACTCCTATTTCACCGCGCCTGCCTATCCGCTCCAGGAGGTCCGCGATCCCACCGGCGCAGGGGACACGTTCGCCGGGGCGTTGATGGGCTACCTGGCGCGGTCCGGGGAATGCGGGGATGGAGACCTGCGCCGGGCCGTCATCCTCGGCTCGGTGCTCGCCTCGTTCACCGTCGAGGATTTTTCACTGCGTCGTCTCTTCCGGCTTTCGCCGCAGGAGATCAAGGAGCGGTACGAGGAGATGGCCCGCATCACGCGTTTCGACTCTCTCTAGGAGGGGAACATGGAACATGAGGAAATTGGTCAACGGGATCGTCGTCTTCGTGGTCGGTATCTCGTTGGCCGTGCTGGTCGCGAGGCGCGGAGAGAAGCCGTCTCCCGCGGCCCTGCCGGAGCCGGCCGCGCCCGCGGCGACTCAGACCCAGGCCCCTCGGCCGACGGAGACGGCGGAGAAGCCGCGAATCCCTCAGGATGCCGCATCCTCTACCGTCATCGAGCGCGCGGACGCCGTCAAGAAAGTCACCATAGGCAATCCCTTCGGCAGCGTGCAGGTGACCGGCGGAGGCGGCGGGATCTCCGTGAAGACGAGAGCCTATATGCGGGACAAGTCGCCCCTGCCGAAGCGCCTGCCGGTGGAGGTGAAAGAAGAGACCACGCCGGAGGGAGAATACCGGGTGGAGGTGACGCCCGTCGAGGACACCAACCTGTTGGACGCCATCGTAATGAACCTGACGGTCTCGGTTCCGCCCAACCTCCCGCAGAGGTCGAGGTGACCGCGGGTGAGGCGAAGGTGTCCGGCTTCACCGCAAAGGCGATGGTCCACGGTCAAGCCGGGAAGGTGACCGTAAACGGCTGCTCCGGAGGGGTGACGGCGAGCACCACTGTGGGAGACCTCGAGATCGCCGACTGCGCGGGGGAGATCAAGGCGAACACCAGCAGCGGCGCGCTGTTCCTCGACAATGTGGACGGGGAGATCAACGCGCACACCATGAGCGGAATGGCGAACGTGGACGCAAGGCGGGCCGACAAATTGATCGTGGGGAGCATGAACGGAGCGATCGACGTGAAGGTGCGCGCGCCCTTCTCGTCGGGCCGCATGGAGGTGCGGAGCACGAGCGGAGACATCACAGTTTCCCTCCCCGCCGCCTCCAACTGCCGCGTTCGCACCGCCACCAACATCGGCCCCATCTCCTGCGCCCTGCCGCTCTCCGCGGTCGAGCGCGCGGGGCCGAATGTAAGCGGCCGGCTGGGCGCGGGTAAGGGCTATGTCGAGGTGACCAACGACAGCGGCGCCATCACCGTGAAGCCCCTCGAATAGGGGGCCGGTCGCGCCGCGCGGGCAGGACCCCGGTCCCCCGCGCCGAAAACCCGTTATCGGAGGCCGCCATGCCTGAGCTTCCCGAGGCCGAGACCATCCGCCGCCAACTCGAGCCGGAGGTGCAGGGCGAGACCATCCGCAGGGTGCGGGTGCTGATTCCCCGCATCGCCCGTGCGCATCCGTCGCCGCGCGCGCTGAGCAGACTGGTGACCGGGCGGCGCATCGCGCGCGCGGGCCGGCGCGGCAAGGCCGTGCTCCTCTTCCTCAATTCCGAGAAGCCCTCCACCCTCATCATCCGCCTGGGCATGACCGGGCTCGTGCGCGTCACTCCGCCAGATGAGCCCCTCGACAAACACACCGCCGCGGTGTTCGATCTGTCCGACGGGCGCCAGATTCGGTTCATGGATCAGCGGCAGTTCGGAGGCGTGTCCGCGCGGCCGGGCCACGATGTGGACGCCATGCCGGAGTTCAAGGGATACGGGCCGGAGCCTCTCTCCGACGAGTTCACGCCGGACTACCTGGAGCGGGCCTTCGCGCGCCGGAGCGCGCAGCTCGAGCCGGTGTTGATGGACCAGAAGGTGATCGCGGGGATCGGGAAGATCTATGCGGACGAAATCTGCTTCCGCGCCGGCCTTCGCCCCACCCGCCGCGCCAACGGGCTCACCGGTCCCATGCGCCGGAGGCTGTGGCAAGCCACAAGGGAGGTGCTCACCGAGGCGATCGAGCATCGCGGCTCCACGGCCAACGACGACAACTACCGGGACGTGTACGGGATGCCGGGCGAGTTCCAGAACCGCCTCTTCGTCTACCAGCGCACCGGCCAGCCCTGCCGCGTCTGCGGCACGCCCATCAAGCGCACGCCCATGCGGGGCGGGCGGGGGATGCACTGGTGTCCCAAGTGCCAGAAATGAGATGGCGATGATCTATGTGGGGACCTCGGGGTTCAAGTTTGCGGACTGGAAGGGGACGTTCTATCCTGCCGACCTGAGCGATAAGGAGTGGCTGCGCTATTACGGGGAGCGGTTCAACTGCCTGGAGATAAACGCCAGTTTCTATCGCCTGCTCCACCCCGCCACCTATTTTCACATGGCCGAGAAGGTGCCCGACGATTTCCGCTTCACCGTCAAGGTCTACCGCTCCCTCACCCATAACGTGACCTCGGAGAGCGGAACCGACTTCGAGAAATTCCGCGACTCGGTGCGGCCCCTGGTGGAGGCGGGGAAATTCGGCTGTCTCCTCGCCCAATTCCCCAACGGATTCTACAATACGCCCGGCAACCGGAGCTACCTCGGCGATTTCTGCGCCCGGCTGGCCGAGTATCCGCTGGTGGTGGAGTTCCGCAATCGCCAGTGGCTGAAGGATGAGGTATTCGCCTTCCTGCGCGAGCATGGGGTGGGATGGTGCTGTGTGGACGAACCCCAGTTCCGCAACCTCATGCCTCCCGACGCCATAGCCACCTCCCGCATCGGCTACGTGCGCTTTCACGGCCGCAACTATCAGAACTGGTGGAAATCCGGCCCCGGCAAGGACCGCTACGATTACCTCTACTCCAGAGACGAACTGATGGAGTGGGTGCCCAAGATCCGCCGGCTCGCCGACGAGACCGACGCCGTCTACGTGTTCATGAACAACTGCTTCGCAGGGAAGGCAACGCGGAACGCGGAGGAATTGCGGGAGCTGCTGGAGCAGGACGGGGAGGGAAACCGAGGTTGAAGGGGGAGGACAGGGCGCAGATGGGCGCGGCCGCGCGCAGGTGAGGAGGGCCCGCGCACTCTTCTCCCCGGTCGGCCTCTGTGCTCTCGCCTTGTCCGCTCGCTCCCCCCAAGACTGGATTCGCTTCATCACCGCCCGCGGCGAACTCCCTTTCCTCTCTCTTCGAATCGCCCGATGCCCCTCCCGCTATCGGTAGAACTATCCTCCGGGAGACGGAAAGTGGGTAACCGTCAGCGTGTATGACTCCTGACCGGCACCAGGGGTAAAAGAGGGGGTGGGGTGGGGAGATGTCGGGTTGGGCTTGGAGTCATGCGATCAGCGATTCGGCACTTGACAGATCACCCGGAGCGGTAGTACGATATTCTTAATCGTGTTACCATAAAGGCGGGTGAGAGGCGCGAAGTGTTGGATCTCTTCTTCAAGGGCGGATGGGTGATGTACGTCATCCTGGCCGCGTCGTTGGTGGCAGTCACGATCATCTTCGAGCGGCTGATCTTCTTCGCCCGCATCCGGAGCGACGATATTTCGCTGTTGAACGCGGTGGAAAAGGCGTTTGGGGAGGGCGTCACCGGTCTCCTCGACGCATGTGGGCGCTACCGCGGACCCGTACAGAGGGTTGTGCGCGCTGGGATCGAGCACTGGGACGGCGGCGAGGAACGGATGCAAGAGGCGGCGGCCTTCGAGGGAAATCGTGTTATGGATGAACTGGAACGTAACCTCGGAGGGCTGTCCATCATCGCCCAGGGGGCTCCGCTGCTGGGCCTGCTGGGCACCGTAATCGGGATGATACAGGCCTTCATGCGCATAGAACAGGCCGGCGGGGAGGTGGATGTCACGAGCCTGGCCGGCGGAATCTGGGAAGCGCTTCTCACCACGGCCTTCGGTCTGCTCGTGGCCATCGTGGCGCTTTTCGCCTTCCACTATTTCGAGGCCAGGGTCAACCGTTATGTCCGTCTCATGCAGGAGGCGACAGAGCGGCTTTCGGCATTGAGGAGATTGGAGCGGGAACGATGACCGGCATGCCCAGGCGGAGGGTCAGCAGGCCGACCATTGGCATGGCTCCCCTGATAGACTGCATGCTCCTGCTGTTGATCTTCTTTCTGCTCACCTCGACGTTCACCCGGAGCCGCGGAATCCGGATAGAGCTGCCCTCATCCAGCACCGCGGCCCCCGAGCGCGGCCGGAGGTTCGAGATCACCGTAGAGCGGCTCGGGCAGGTTTCCTTTGAGGGCCGGCCCCTCTCCATGGACGAGCTGTCGACGGCCTTGCAGAGGGCCGTGAAGAAAAGGGGGAAGCTGCCGGTGTTGCTGGTGGCGGACAGACGGGTCCCGGTGGGAACCCTGACGGCCGTGATTGACCGGGTGCGCGCCGCGCGCCTGGAGACCGTCGCCATCGCCACGCGCAGAGAAGACGGACGGGAGGCCGGGGAACAGTGAAGAGGGACCTGTACATAGCCCTCACCCTGGCCGTGGCTCTTCATGCTGGTGTACTGCTCCTGTGGCCGAATGTCCGCGCCCGCGCGGCGCAAAGG
>WFSF01000111.1 GCA_015486155.1 Armatimonadota bacterium | reverse complement strand
ATGTGAATGCACCAATCCCAGAACCCAAGCCCTCTCGGATCCACCCCCATCGTCGGCCGATCCCCGACGTATGCATACCAATTCACCCCCTGCCTGGCCGGATCCCTCTGCACAAACCTCCCCAGCTCCGGCCAGTAGAAGCGGTGGCCGAGCTGCAGCAGCCCGCTCGGATCGGTTATGTACCCCCACGCGGCCCCATACTTGTATGCGTTCTGCGTGGAGCCCGTGGAGGCGACCTGGTGGCCCCAGGCGTCCAATTGATACGTGTCCGTGATCGTCGCCGAGTCGTTCACCAGCCCCCTCGCCGTCCCGATGCCGTCGTACATCGGGTACCGGCTCACGCTCCCCGACCGCCACATGTGCTGCAGCGGCGCATAGTAACTCCCACTCTCCGTCGTGTACCTCGCCAGCACACTCCCGGAGTCGTTCGTCTCCTCAAGCACCCGGTCCCCGTTGTACACGTACCGGTAGTAGGTCCCGTTCAATTTCGCCCGGTACCTCCGGCCCTGCCAGTCGTAATAATACAGGTCCGTCACCCCTCCATACGTGATCTGCTTCAACCGGTTCTCGTCATCATACACCAAGGTCTTGGACCCGAACAAGCTCCCCGACACCGAGGTCATGTTCCCGTTGCTGTCATACCCGAAGGTCGCCAACTGGCTCCCCCCGGAACTCGTCCCGATCTTGGTCAGCTTGTCCGCATTGTCATAGGTGTAGTACCGCGTCCACCCAGCCACCAGGTCCTGTTCCTTGGTCCGGTTCCCCACCGCATCATAGTACCACCGGTAGTCGTAGTCATAACTGCTCGCCGTGTAGTACTTCCGCGCCTCTCGCGTCAGCCGGTACACCCCGTCCAGCGAGTAGTACGTCCAGTAGTACCCGGACGTCCCCCCGAACCACTCCGCCTTCTTCGTCACATTCCCCATGTCGTCCCAGTAGTACTTCACCTGGTACTTGATGTTCCCGCTGCTGTCCTTGTTCTTTACATAATACACCCAGTCCCGGGCTGCACTATGTATGCGGCCTCACACGCCCTGAGACCACACCGACTGCCACATCGAGTGTGGAGGCGAATCTCACACATCAGCCATGGCGATAGTTATCGACTCAGATTCATCAGGAAGGGCGTCATGAAGCACACCGCTGCGATTGCAACCGCTTGGACCAAGTCATCTCTGAGTTCTCCGCTTTTCCCGTATCTCGCACGGACCGCAAGAGGCCATATCACGCTGTAAGTTATGCCCCAACGGAATGCTGCACTCATAGCCAGGACTAGCCAGGGCCAGTCACCAGCCATCAAACCTCCATGCCATGCGGTGATTCCCAGGCCGAGGTCGATCAACAGCAGCAAACCTACGAAGGCCAAGCTGAATCGCAATCGCCCTAATCTCCGCCCTAATCTACAGAGCCACCCTTCACACTCGACAACACATTTGGGGCAGCGCGGTATCTCTGGCTTTTTCATTTTCTTTTCATCCCCCGGGTCCCTTTTACGGGCACCCCCTACGGCAGCGCTCTTCACACTCCGCCCGCTCCTTCTTGGCCCGCAACATACAGGCCCACTCAGCTCTGGGCCTACGTTAGCCCAGTCGGGTTCGAGCAGGCAATCAACCCGCCGGTGGCGGGCAGAAAATCAGCCCCTCAGAGGGTACTTATCTCGACCCCATGCTGTGTCCAGTCAGAGGGGTTCACTCCATCCGGTTCACCGCTATGGTCAGATTTCTGACTGCGTTGTCGAGCTTGTTGAGCCGATCCTCCAGCGCCACGAGTCCCTCAGCGAGTTTACTGAGGCCGGCGAAGAGATCGACCCTCTCCCGATCCTTCGTCGGGTCAACGCCTTCATAGCCCTCTTTGAACAGCTTGACCGCCTCGCGAAACGGCATAGTCTTTCTCCTGTCCGCGGCAGGTAGGTTGTGCTACTGATTATGTCCCGCCCGTAGTGTAAGGTAGCCCGAGGCTTGCCCGCCTCTGGCGGGCTACCGAGGTTGGGCGGACTCTCTCGCGCATCTTAGACGACAAGGCGTTGCTCGTCAACGGCTGAAGCGGCTTTTTCGGGGGCTGTTTGATGGTCGTCGAGCGCCGCCCACCGCAGCGCCCATTTGCTTTCATCCGCGGCCCTCTTGATGGGCGGAGCGCTAGATCTCCCCGTCCACCAGCCGCTGGCTCCGCTCGTCCAGCGCGAAGAGGTCGGGTATTTCGTAGCGATTGCCGTCCGCGTCCTGGAGCAGAATGCGCCTTCCCTCCACCACCCGGACGTCCTCCCGGTCCCGGATGTCGAACAGGCGATAGCCCCGGTCGGTCTCCACCTCCCAGCGGGCCGCGCCGTGCGCGTCCTCTATGTCGTAGACCTGGAGGATTCTCGGCACGAAGTACACCCGGTCCATCTCCTCCTCCAGGCACCGCCGGCTGTCTGGGTCCAAACCCTCGGGGCCCGCGATCAGCAGCACCTCCTTGTCGTCCGCGTCCAGGAATGAGATGTAGCCGGCCGCGCCGGACACCGGGAAGACCGGCGCGGGGCGCACGTCCACGAACTCCGGCCCGTCGTCGAGCCGCACACACAGCCGCCGGAACGCGTCGCGCCGGATCCGCACCCGGCCCGGATCCACGATCGCCAGCCGCGCCACCTCCGCCTCCCATCCCGCCCGGGAGTCGTTCGCCCCCGCGGGGCCGCGCGGGGCATCATCGTCCATCTGCTTGGGGAGATCTTCGCTCATCGCGTGTCCACCGGCGCGGCGTGCGCGCTACACCCCTCTCACCTTCGACAGCTCCGACTGGTAGTGGCAAAGCCGCGCGTACAGCCCTTCCTCATCCAGCAGCTCGTCGTGGGTTCCCATCTGTACCAGGCGCCCGTGCTCCAGCACAAGAATCTTGTTCGCCTTCCTCAGCGTGGAGAGCCGGTGAGCGATGGCGAACGTGGTGCGGTTCGTCACCAGGCGGTCCAGCGCCTGCTGAATCAACATCTCCGTCTCCGTGTCCACGGAGGAGGTCGCTTCGTCCAGGATGAGGATGCGAGGGTTCTTCAGGATCGCCCGTGCGATCGCCACCCGCTGCCGCTCTCCACCGGACAGCAACTGCCCGCGTTCGCCCACCTGGGTGTCATATCCCTGCGGGAGGTTGACGATGAAATCGTGCGCGTTGGCCGCCTTCGCGGCCGCCACCACCTCCATCGGCTTGGCGTTCGGCACCCCGTAGGCGATGTTGTCGGCCACCGTCCCGTGGAATAGGAACGGCTCCTGTAGCACCACCCCGATCTGCTGGCGGAGGGACCTCAGTGAGAGCTCCCGCACGTCGTGCCCGTCTATCAGTACCTGCCCCTCCTCCGCCTCGTAGAACCGGCACAGAAGGTTCACCAGGGTGCTCTTTCCCGCTCCGCTCGGCCCCACCAGGCCCACCACCTCCCCCGGCTCGGCCACGAAGGTGATGTCCTGGAGCACCGGCTTTCCGGGTTCGTAGCTGAAATGCACCCCGCGGAACTCGACGCGCCCCTCGAGGCGCGGGATCTTGATGGAGCCCGGCGCGTCGGGCATCTCCGGCTTGGTGTCCAGCACCTCGAACACCCGCTCCGCGGCGGTGAGCGCGTGTTGCACCCGGTGGTTCATCTCCCCCAGCATCTGCACCGGCATGTAGAACTGCCACATCAACTGGGTGAACATGACCAGGGTGCCGAGGCTGGTGCGCCCCTCGATCACGTGCCGGCCCCCATACCAGTAGATGAGCAGGGATCCGATCGCGGTCATCAGCCCCAGCGCGGGGAAGAACGCGGTCCACAGTTTCACCGCGTTCAGCTCCTGGATGAAGAGCGCGCCGCTGCGCTCCTGGAACCGCTTGGACTCCCGCGCCTCCTGTGCGAACGATTTTACCACCCGGATGCCGGGGATGGAGTCGGCCAGCACCGCGTTCAGCCCCGCGTACCGCCTCCAGACCTTCTGGTAGACCCGGTGGATCAGCCGCCCGAACCAGTAGGTCCCCACCGCGATGAACGGGGTGGGCAGCAGGGTGAGCGCGGCCAGCTTCGCGTCCGCCCCGAACATCATCACGCAGATCACCGGGATGGTGAGCAAGTTGATGATGATCTGCTGGAGCCCCTCGGCCACGAAGTACTGGAGCCGCATGATGTCGTTGGTGACCCGAGACATGATCTGCCCGGTCTGCTTGCGGCTGAAGAAGCCCAGGGAGAGCATCTGCATGTGGTCGTAGAGCTGGATGCGCATGTCCAGCACCACCCGGCCCCCCAGCCACTCCATCATGTATCCCCTCACCATCGCCACCACCGTGCGGCCGATGTAGATCGCCAGCAGCCACATCACCGCGGAACCCAATCGTGACAGATCCCCCGGACCGATCACCTTGTCGAACAGAAACCGGGTCACCAGCGCCGGCGCGAGGTTGAGGAAGGTGAGCCCTATGCTCAGGAGGAGCCCCACGATGGCGATCATCTTGTAGGGCTCCACGTACTTGATGAGCCGGGCCAGCAACTCCCCGCGCTTCAGGCAGAACGGACACACCTCCGACCACCGGGGCAAAACCCGCCCGCAGGTGGGACAGCGCATCGCCTTGCCCGGCCCCCCGCGGCCGCGCCGGCCGCCCGTCTGTGAATCGTTCACATCGGCCAGCACACGGAGGATCCGCTCCACCCGCGGCATCTGCGGCGCGATGGTGCGGCTGAAGCGCGCCATTTCCACCGCGCCGGTCTCCGTGACGGCCTCCAGCGAGCCATTGCCCAGATAATCCCGCAGCCGCACCCCTCGCAGTTCGCTCAGCGGGAGCTCGGCCTCCACCCGCGCCCGCCCATCCTCGGGAGCCAGGGTCGCCAGCCGGCGATCCGTCACCACCAGCCACCGGTCGTCATACCGGCCGCCGGAGCCGATGTCCGTGTACAGGCTGATGAGCCGCTTCTCTCCCGGCTCCAGCAGCCGTTGCAGTTCCCGCTCCACCGCCTCCGGCAGGGGGTCTTGCTCCTCCCCGGCCAGCAGCCGCTCTACTTCCTCCAAACGCCCTTCCCGCATCGCGTCTCCTCACGCTCGCCCCCGGCGCGGCGCCATCCCGACCGGGGTCCCATTACCGACCTCCATCATTTTCAGCACTCGGCGATTCTACCCCCTTTCGGCGCGGCACATTTTTCGGCTCCATCATCTTCGCGCGGCTGCGCGGCCGAGTTCGCTTCGCGGCAAAAATCGCGGGGCGCGCGGGGTGGGGGAAAGGCGCAATACGAGGGCGCGGCGGGCTGCGTGGGATCGGGAGCTACACCGCCGGCTGGCCCAGCCCGAAGACAGACGAGATGATCGCCAGCGCCCCTGAAGTCAGGAACTGCCCCAGCACCAGCCCCAGGAATGCCGGCCGGAACGACCGGAAGAGCCGCAGACCCCCGTAGCGCCGGATGGCGCTGCTGAGCACCCAGGCGATGAGCGCGTTCGCCCAGATGGAACGGTCGGTCTCATAGGCGCTGGCGATGATGAACCCCACCGGGCTTACCGGCCACCACACGAAGTTGGTGCTCAGCCAAGACAACAGCAGCATCATCCCCGCGCCCAGGGCCAGCCCCGCGCGCAGCCAGTTGCTCGGGATCTCCGGGGTCCGCAGGCTGGCGTCCAGCTCCCCGAAGGCCCATTGTGGATAATCCGTGAACGGCCACGTCTGGAGGCTGCTGGCTCCGTAGTGATACAGCATCTGGAGCAACGCCGGCAGCCCCACCGCCAGCATCACCACTATGGCCAGCATCGCCGCCCACGAGAATCGCTTCGCCTCCACCTTCCCCCCGTGGAGCAACTTCATGCTGTCCATCATCTGGGGCATCGCGAGGTTCATGGGATCGTACATGTAGATGACCGAGAGATACGCGTACATGGTTAGGGAGGTGGGGCCCACGGCGGCCGCCCCGATGGTCCTCAGCACCACTCCGCGGGGGAAGAAACCGGTGTCCACATACATCACCCCGCCCGCCGACACCAGCCGGGAGGCCCCCAGCAGCACCGCATAGAAGACGCCCATCAGGGCTGCGAACGACCACCACGACATCCCCGCGTGAAGGGCCCACCAGAACAACACCGCATTCGCCGCCGCGAAGCCCACCAGAGCCGCGCGCCCGCTTAGGGGGGCGTACGGGTCCCGCTCCGGCCGCAACCGGCCGATCAGGCTCAACCAGGCCGCCCGGATGGTGTGACGAGACTGGTAGAGCGCCACCGCGCTGAGGGCGATGAAGCCCCCGGCCTCCTGGAAGGCGATGAATACCCGCGGGTTGACGATGGCGGCGTTGGCCCCTCCGGGCGCCACCCCGAAACTCGCCCATGTGAGCAGTTGAATCCGATACAGCACGTAGAAGAGCCACAGGCTGAGGGAGACCTCTCCCGGCAGGAGACAGGTGATTCCTATCACCGGAAAGAGGATGGAGATCTGCATATGCCCCAGGACGTTCCACGGGAGACCCATCCCAGCAAAGTATCGCCCCACCTGAATCGCCTCCAGCTGGGGCGCGGGCACGCTAGGGAAGAAGCGGTGGAGCCAGGTCAGCACCGTAAAGAGGGCCGGAATCGAGAACCCCATCCAGAAGATCCGATTGTTGAGGATGCTGGAGGACAGCGACGGCTTTTCAGCGCCGCCGGTCATCGCCAGCGGCACGTCCACCAGCGGGAACGTGAGCCGCTGGCGCTCGATCCAGTCCTTTCGCAGCAACGTCGCCAGGCAGAACATGGCCGCCATCAGCGCCACCGTGAACACGCCCCAGGCCATCAACGGCGTCACCCACTGCCCCCATGGCACGCGCGCTCCCTCGGGAAGCCCCTCCCAGAACGCGGTCACCGCGCTCATGTCCTGCAACCGCAACCAGGGTGGGATGTGCGGCCAGATCATGTGCTCCCACTGGTTCGAGGGGGAGGCCCGGTAGAACGGAAAGGTGGTGGCGGAGACCATGTAGGGCATTCCGCCCTGCATCGCCAGCCCCACCGACACTATCAACATGCCGTAGACGACCAGCATCTCCTCCCGCCGGAAAGCGCCGCCCGGCCAGCGCCTCAGCAGCAATCCGTTGATCACCAGCAACAGGAACAGCACCACGATGGGGCTTCCCAGCAGCGATCCCGAACCCACGCTCCAGGTGCGGCTCACGAACGCCAGGTAGGGGTTGATGGCGGCGAGCAGAGCTACGCTCGCCGCGCCCACCAGCACCGAGCGCGCGGTGATCGGGCCCGCCGGCCTTTCCTCTTTCACTCTCGCTGTCTCAGAAGAAGTGGTCATGGATAACTGCTCATACTTTTCTTTACGTTGCCGGCCTCTCCTGCCCGGCAGTGCTGCCCTGCGATGGATGTGGGAGCGAAGCGCCGGCCACGGATTTTGGACGCCGTCCGAGGTCTCTCGGTTGGAAGCAGAGTGGCTGCATTGCGCCGGATCATGAGAGCGAATATCGCGGCCGCCGCCGGCGCCCCCGGTACACACCGCACCTCGCGCTTCATTCCCTCTCCTTCCGCCGGCCCGGCGCACCGCGCGCAGGCCGGCTCGTCGTTTGCCGCCCAATTCTACAATGGCTCACGCAGAGGGCGCATTGCTCGGTAAGACTCTCTTCTTGTCTTTTTCGACTGTTTGCGGCCCAATGCCCTGATTGCGGAAACTGGGTTGTTACTGCTACAATTTCCCGTGAACACAGTCATCGGAGGCCGGCATGGACATTCGCTCGGTTGAGGTCCGTCAGATCCCTGCACACGGAGAGATCGTGAGTGTGTGGATCTCCCCTCAAACCTATCCGGAACCGGTGCAATGGGACATGCACCAGGCCTTCGAGGTAAATGTGGGACTGGCTGGAAGGCAGGAGCGACACTTCGAGGGTTTCGCCTGCACCCTCGGCCGGGGAGACGCCGTGCTGGTTCCCGCGTGGGAGCCTCACGGATGGCAGACAAGCGCCCCCGGCACTGTCCTGCTGACGATCTTCTTCCTGCCCGAATTGCTCGGAGATGAGACCGTGGGCGAGGAATCTTGGCTCAACCTGTTCGTGGCTCATCCCAGCCAGCGCCCCCGGGTGAACTCCCAGGAGACCCGCGAGGAGGTGCTGGCGATCGCGGGCGAGATCGAGAGAGAGTGTGAGACGCGAGACCGATGGTGGCTTACCGCGATGCGCCTTAGCGTGCTCCGCCTGCTACTGGCGCTCGCCCGCAACTGGGAGGGCTATGCTCTGCCTCGCACCATTTCCACCGCCCGCCCGAGTGACCTGGCGCGCCTCCAACCCGCCATCGCGCTGGTTCAATCCAACCGTAGCCGTCACGTCAGCGTAGCAGACGGCGCGGCTGCCTGTTCCCTGAGTCCGTCGCGTTTCGCGACCGTTTTCCGGCGTAGCATGGGGGTGAGTTTCGGAAAGTATGTCCTCCGGTCGCGCTTGCAGTATGGAGCCCAACTCCTCCTCACGACCGATGCGCCTCTCGAGGAGATTGCGCGGCAAATCGGTTTCGCGGGGACGAGCGCTTTTCACCGAGCGTTTACGCGTCTCTACGGATGTCCGCCGGGGCGCTACCGGTCGCCGCGAGGCCATCTGCCCCAGTCCAGCACAGGCTGAACCTCCCACCGGGGGATGTGTCTCCCCGCCTCCCCGCAGGACCCGTCGCCGCCCGCGCCGAATCCAAAAAGCCGAGATGGATTCCTGGAGGACACTGTGAGAACACGCAAGCTGAAGGCGGGAGTGATCGGCCTGGGCATGGGGCGCAACCATGCCGCCGGCTACGCCGCCCACCCCAAGTGCGAACTCTTCGCCGTCTGTGACGCCGACCGCGGCCGGGCGCAGGAGGCGGCCGAGAAGTACGGCGCGAGGCACATCCTGCGCGACTGGAGGAAGCTGCTCGCGATGGAGGAACTCGACCTGGTCTCCATCGCCGTGCCCAACTACCTCCACGCCCGCATGACCATCGCCGCTCTGCGGGCCGGCAAACATGTGCTCTGCGAGAAGCCGATGGCCACCCGTCTCGCCGACGCGGAGGCGATGGTGCGCGCCGCGCGGCGGGCCGGCAAACGGCTGATGATCAACATGAGTTACCGCTTCGATCCCCTCCAGCAGGAGCTTCACCGCCGCATCCTGCGCGGCGACCTGGGCGACCTCTACTACGCCAAATCCCACTACACCAGGCGGCACGGCACGCCGGGGCGCCCCGGCTCCTGGTTCATGAGCAAGCGGAAGGCCGGGGGAGGGCCCAGCGTGGACCTGGGCGTCCACGCCTACGACCTCGTCTGGTGGCACCTCGGCTCTCCCAGGCCCACCTGGGTGCTGGGGGGAATGTTCGGCGAACTGCTCCCCCGGCGGCTGGGCGCCGTCGGCTCGCGGGACAACGTGGACGACCTCGCCTGCGCCATGGTGAGGTTCGCCACCGGCCAGGTGATCTTCTTCGAGGCCAGTTGGGAGGGACACCAGCCTGGGCATCAGGGCTTCGAGATCTACGGCGCCAAGGCTGGGGCCTCGTGCCGGGACTGGGAATCCAACCTGAAGATGACCATCCACTCCGACGACCGCAGGGGCCGGCCGGTGGACCGCCCCCTCAAGGCCCCGCGCAGGCGCACCAGCGCCTACCGGCACTTCGTGGACGCCTGCCTCGACCCGGAGATGCCCATGCTAGCCTCCGGGGAGGAGTGCATCCACGTGGCGCGCGTCCTGGACGCCCTCCAGCGGTCGCAGAAGACGGGCCGCGCGGTTCGCGTCTAGACGCGTGGGGAGTAATGGCGGCCGCGCCCCGGACGGCCGTGTGCGTCGTCGGTGCGACCGGGCTGAAGGTTGCCGGGGGCTTCTGCGGAACTAGCACGACAAAGAAAACACGAGGAGACGACCATGAGAAAGGTGCGAATCGGCTTCATTCCCTCCCACCGCGTTCCCTTCGACGACAAGTGGGCCGCGGAGATGCGGGCGCGCTGTCTGAAGGTGATGCGCGCCATACCAGGCCTGGAAGTGGTGGTCCCCAGCAACCAGTTGACCCAGAAAGGGCTGGTGCGGGACTTGGAGGAGGCGAGGAAGACCCTGGCCCTGTTCAAGGACAAAGAAGTGGACGGCGTGATCGTCGGCGGGATGACCTTCGGGCACGAGACCTCGGCCGTGGGCGTGATCATCGCAAACCTGCCGCCAGGGACGCCGGTGCTGCATTTCGCCACCAAGGGCCGCGTCAACCCGGACGGCACCCGCCCCTCCGACTCCTGGTGCGGGCAGTTCATGATCACCTCCGCGCTGCGCAGACGCGAGATCGTCTTCGACCACATCCCCACCTGCCTGCCCGAGGAGCCCGTGTTCGCCCAGTGGGTGGAGCGGTTCACCCGCGCCTGCGCCGCGAACCAGGAGTTCCGCGGGGCCCGCATCGGCCAGATCGGGGCCCGCCCGGAGGAGTTCGAGTCCGTGTGGTGGGACGAGGCCTCCCTCCAGCGGGATTTCAACCAGACGGTGGTTCCCATAGACCTCGCCGACACCTTCATGCGGCTGGACGCAGTCTCCCCCACTGAGCCCGCGGTGAAGAGGGCCGTGAAGCAGATCCACGCGGCCGAGCAAGTGCCGGCCGAGGCGGAAGAGGCGGTGGTCACCCTGGCCCGCATGGAGGTGGCCCTGCTCCGGCTGGCGCGGGAGAAGAACCTCGACGTGCTCGCGGTCAACTGCTGGGAGCAGGTGCAGCGGAGATACGGAATCTGCGTCTGCTCCGTGCTGAGCCGATTGAGCGACCAGGGTCTGCCCTGCGCGTGTGAGGTGGATGTATACGGGGCCTCCACCCTGCTGGCCGCCCGCGGGGCCGGGCTGGACCAGACCGCTCCCCACTTCATAGATTGGACCGAGCTTCACCCAACCAAGAAGAACATCTGGCTGGCTTGGCACTGCGGCAACGCCCCCATCAGCCTCTGCGGGGACAACTGCGACGCCTGCCTGAGGGAGCACTCCATCATCCCCATCAGGCCCTCCTGGGGCACGCTGGAGTTCAAGCAGAAGACCGGCCCGGTCACCTGCTGCCGTCTGGTCGAGTACGACGGGTTCTTCACCATGTTCATCGGCACCGGAGAGATCGTGGACACCCCTCCCAAGGTGCGCGGCTCCTACGGCTGGGTGAAGGTGAAAGATATCATGGACTGGGAGCAGAAGATGGTCGAGCACGGCATCATCCACCACGGGGTGATGATCCACGATCCGGCGGCGGCCGACGCGCTGGAGAGCTTCTGCAAGTTCAACGGAATCGAGGTCGTCCGCGCCGAATGACCCCCATTCGGCAGCGTGCGCCGTACTGCAGGGCGGGCATACCAATGCCCGCCCTGTCTCTTCGCGGGGCGGACCGCCTCTCCGCGGATCTCCTTCGCCACATCGCGCGCGACCTTGACGACGCGTGATGGCCGTGTTACCATCCGCGAGGCCGCCGCTTCGGGCGGTGATTGTTTTCGGACGGGTGCCCGAGCTGGACAAAGGGAGCAGACTGTAAATCTGCCGGCGAACGCCTACGGAGGTTCGAATCCTCCCCCGTCCACCAGGGTTGCTGAGCCCACATAGCTCAGTCGGTAGAGCGTATCCTTGGTAAGGATAAGGTCCCCGGTTCGATCCCGGGTGTGGGCTCCACGCTTTGTGCCTTTCCTCTCCCTCGTTCGACTAGCGCTTGCGCGGGGGATTCCCGTCGGCCTCCGCGGCCTGCAGCATCTCGGCGATCTCGCGACCCCCGCGCTCCCGGGCCAGGTCGCGGGGCGTGTTTCCATCGTGGTCCCGCGCCTCCGGGTCTGCCCCGTGTTTCAGGAGAAAGTCCACCGCATCTCCCAGGTTCATCCAGGCGGCGATGTGGAGTGCGGTGCGGCCGTCGTCATCGGTCGCGTCGATGTCTGCGCCGCGATCCAGCAACAACTGCGCAACCCCGAGGCGGCCATTCACTATTGCGGCATGGAGAGGAGTCCAACCCTGCTCGGAGGCCTTGCGCGCCGACGTCGAGGCCCCGGCGTCCAGCAGCTTCCGGGCGAAGTCGAGCTCTCCCGCGGTGGCCGCGTTGAAGAGCGGAGTCCCCCCGTCATCGTCCCGGGCATCCACCTCCGCGCCCGCCCGCAACAAGAATCTTTCCACGCCGGTATCCCCGGTCCAGGCCGCCACGTGGAGAGGGGTGCGGCCTCCGTCGTCCCGCGCATCGGGGTCGGCCCCGTGTTTGAGCAGCAGATTCACCACCGAGCGGTGGCCCGCGAATGCCGCCTCGTGGAGAGGGGTCCAACCCATCGCGTCGGAACTGTGCGCGTTCACATCTGCGCCCGCGGCCAGTTCTTCCCGCACCGCGCTCTCGTCGCCCGTGAAGGCCGCGCGGTGGAGCGGTGACCAATCGGACCCGGGTCGCTGATAGGCCTCCGGCCGCTTCTCCGGCTGAGCCGCGGCCAGGGCGCAGGCCGCGGCCGCGGTCGCCAGCACCAAGATTACAGGCGCAATGGGTCGCCGGACGGCGGCGACACCCGGCTTCTCCCTCTTACGCTTGCGGCGCGTCGCCGGCCTGCGCTCCTGATCCGGCGCGCGGTCGGGGCTCATGCGAAACAGTCTCCATGCCACCAATGCGTACACCAACGCCCCCAGCAGGAGGCACCCGCTGAACCCGATGAACTTCGCCGAGATCGCGGCCAGCGTGCTGCCCACCACCGACATCATCCCGTTCACCCCCCACATCCACGGAATCTCGGGCTCCCAACGCAGGGCCATCATCCGCACCCCGGAGGGGAAGGGAACTCCCAGGCACAGACCAATGGGCAGCACGAAGAACCCCAGCAAGAGCAGGCGCGCCAGCCGCGGCCAGCCCTGACAAGTGTTCAGAATGGGCGAGAGGGCGCCCAGGTACGCCATCACCACCAGCGCCGCCGCCAGGCTCACCATCGCGGCCCGCCGGGGGAGGGAGTCGAGCGGCCACGCCTGGCTGATGCGGCTGCCCACGCTGGCCCCGAACAGCAGGTAAAAAAGGACCGCGGCGAAGCTGACGGTGGGGTGACCGAGGAATAGGATCAGTTTCTGGATGAGGGGAATCTCCACCAGCATGAACCCCATCCCCAGCGCGCCGAAATAGAGGACCCACGGCCCCGTCTCGCGGGGAGCCCCGCGGCCCCGCAGGAGGAATATCGCGCTGTACGCGGCGGCCAGGGCCAGACTGACCAGCAGAAACCAGCCCAGCACGCCGGGAATGCCGAAGGAGAGGTCGAGAAAGAAGGGACGGTCGTCGGTGACAGGGGCGATGTTCGCGCGCACCCCCTCCTTTTCCACGCCGACCTGGATGAGTTGCGAGGGGGAGACCTCGCCGCGGGCGATCCTGTCCATGATTCCTTCGCCGTTGCTCCCCGGCAGGTAGATTGGTATCGCAGTGCCGGTCCGCACCGCCCGCCGCGCCGGCGCAAGGTCCGCTTCGGTCAGGGGGGACTTCTTCCATATCAGCAGATAGCGATAGGGGGTGGGAGACTCCTCGGCCCCCGCAAGGGCCAGCGCCATCAAGTGGCGGCATCCCTCGGCCGGTGGAATGCCGTGGTCCTCCATCACCGCCAGGGCGGTGAGCGCGCCCCGGAACAACACCATGTCTGATTGGGCGACCAGGGCGTAGCGGCCGTCGTCGGTCAGGTGCTGGTAGTAGTCCTCGAATGCCTCCTTGGTGTGGATGTACGACTCCACCAGTGCGAGGCCGACGTTCCCGGTGGTGGCGGTCTGGGTGAGGGAAGAGGAGATGAGATCGTATTTCTCCTTTGAGCGGCGGATGTAACTGCGCCCGTCCTCCACGGTGACATGCACGCCCGGATAGTGGTAGAGATTGCCGTTCAGCCTGCGGTAGCGGTCCATCAGCCGCACCACGGAGTCGTTGATCTCCACCCCATCCATCTGCTTGAATCCCGCCAGCATCGCCCACAGGAAATCCATACCGCCGCCGGGGCCGATGGAAAGGAGGCGATTGTGGGGGGACATGCAAAAGGCCAGATAGGGAAGGTCGCTCCGCATGTGGGAAATCGTGGCGAGATTGCCGTGGAATGGCATCATTCCAGATGGGGTTTCACCGTCTGTGAACATGTCGAGGTAGTAGGCGCCGAGCTCGGGCAACGGGAAGCGCATGAAGTCGGTCCGCGCGTAAGCGGTCCATTCACTGTCTATCCTGATCGGCCGCATCTCCGTCCGCTCCGCCAGGTCGCGGATGAGTTGCTTGGCGATGTCTCCGGGAGGGTGAGTGAAGGGTCTCAGGTCCAGCAGCCTCGTCCTCATGCCGAGCGGCCAGCTCGCAAACAGCAGGCAGCCCGCCGCCGCGCCCACCCACATCAAGCGCGCATTCCCGCGATACATCGCCCACCAGACCGCCCCCAGAGCAGCCAGACCTCCCAGCAGGAACACCAGGTCCAGCGCGCCGGCGAGCCCGATCAAGGGCACCACCAGCACGGCCGCCACCGCTGCCCCCGCGAGGTCGGCCTGGTAGAGCCGGCCGCTCCTTTCCGCTCCCTCACGGAACACCTCCGCGAGGAAGGCCCCTGCAAAGACGAACGGGATCAGGGTGATGGTGGCGGCCCAGAGATTGGCCGAGAGGAGGCCCAGCCCGCCGAACAGGAGGAGGAGAACAAGGGGCATGGAAAGCGCGAAACACAGGGCCATCCACCCACCCTGCCACCCCCGCAGGCGCGTCCGGGAGAGC
>WFSF01000110.1 GCA_015486155.1 Armatimonadota bacterium | reverse complement strand
GTCGGAGGCCGGAGGATTCCCGCGGCCGCGGTGGGCGGCCTTGGGGTGGGTGGTGAATGGGTGGTCTGTCTTCCATAATCAACATCGGCGTGAGCGCGCTGCTGGCGCAGCGGCAGGCGATTGACGTGCATTCCCACAACGTCGCCAACAGCAACACCGATGGATACCGCCGGCAGGAGGCGCTGCTCGGCGCGGTGCCGGGGCCGCCCCCGGCGGGCAACATGGATGCGCTGCTGGGCGGGCAGTGGGGAGCGGGGGTGCGCGCGATAGCCGTCACCCACTCGCACGAGGGCTACCTGGACCTGCAAGCCCGCCTCTCCGACGCCGCGCTCGGGCGGTGGAACATGGCCTCCGGCATGCTCCACCAGGTGGAGAGCATCGTGCAGGCCGCGCCCGGCAAGGATCTCAGCGGCCGGCTCGACGCATTCTGGAGCGCGTGGGAGGCGGTGGCGGCGCAGCCGGAGGACATCGGAACCCGGTATGCGCTCCGGGAGCAGGCGAAATCGCTGTGCGACGCCTTCCGCAGCGCCGCCTCCCGCCTCCAGTCTCTCCGGTCGAGCACGGACACGGGGATCAGGGGGCGCATCACCGAGGTGAACGCGATCGTCGCGGAGGTGGTGAAGTTGAACCGCACCATCGCCACCGCGCTGGCGGAGCGCCGCCACCCCAACGATTACCTGGACCGGCGGGACCTGCTGCTGGACCGGCTCGCGAAGCTGACCGGGGCGATGCCCTTCATCAGCGAGGGCGGGGAGCTGATGGTGTACCTCGACGGGCGGCCGTTGATCGAGGGCAACCGGGGGTATTCGCTCTCGCTGGCCACCACCACGGAGGGGGTGAAGATAAGGACGAGTTATGACGACAAGGAGGTGGAGGTGGCCGGCGGGGAGATCGGGGGGCTGATCTATGCCCGCGACGTGTGCCTGCCCCAGTACCTGGAGGCGCTCGATTCGCTGGCCGGCGAGGTGATTGACCGGGTGAATGAGATTCACCGGCAGGGCTACGGGCTGGACGATGTGGGGGATCGGGACTTCTTCGCGCCGGGGGGCACGGCGGGCACCATGGCGCTCAGCGATGACGTGCTCGGGGACGTCCGCGCCATCGCCGCCGCCGCGGAGGCGGGTAGCCCGGGCGATGGCGGCAACGCGGGCGAGATCGCGGCCTTGCGCGCGGTGAAGGTGTCCGGGGATCAGACTCTCAACGGGAAGGCGCAGGCGCTGCTGGGCATGATCGGCGGCGACGTCAAGGCGGCCGACTTCCAGGTCGAGGCCTACCAGGCCGGCCGGCAACAGATCCGCGTGCAGCAGGAGGGGATATCCGGCGTCAACACGGACGAGGAGACGGCCGCCCTGATGGAGCTGCAACGCGCCTACGAGGCCGCGGCGCGCGTGGTGCGGGTGGGGGACGAATTGCTGCGCGTGGTGATCGAGCAACTGGGCGTGTAGCGCCGGCGGGAAGGGATGAAACATGCTGCGGGTGTCCGACCGGATGATGTCCGCCAACCTGATATACCGGCTCACGAAAACCTCGGAGCAGCTGTTCCGGGCCCAGGAGAGGGTGGCCTCCGGGCTGCGGTTCACGCGGCCCTCCCAGGATCCGGCCGGCGCGCTGCGGGCCTCCGCCCTGCGCTCGCACCTCAGCGAGCTGAACAGGTACCTGAAGAACTGCGACCTGGCCTCCTCATGGCTCAAGCAGACCGAGGTGGCGGTGGCCGATGTGGCCAAGGCGCTGCGGGAGGCGAAGACGACGGCCGTCTCCGGGATGAACGACGCGCTGGACGACGAGGCGCGGGGGGCGCTGGCGGACAAGATCGCGCAGCTCACGCAGACGCTGATGCGGGCCGGCAACTATCACGACGGGGACCGCTATCTGCTGGCCGGCTACCAGCTGCTCCAGCCGCCGCTTCAGGAGAACCCGTCCGCTCCGCCCCCCGTCGTCTACCAGGGGGACGGGGGACAGGTGGAGATGCGCGTGGGGCGGGATTTGACCGTGACGGTGAACCTCACCGCGGACGTGGTCTTCAACCTGGGCGGCGCGGCCGCGCCGGACCTGGAGGATGTGTTCTCCACGCTGGAGAGGCTGGAGAGCGCCCTGCGGGCCGACGACCACGAGGAGATGACCGCGGCGCAGGCCGCGCTTGAGAAACACCTGGCGCGGGTGAACGCGCTGCGGGGGGAGATCGGGGCCCGGCTGCAGCGCGTGGACTTCGACCGCGGCCGGCTCACCGAGACCAGGGACGCGGCGAAGGTCCTGCTGGGGGAGACCGAGGGGGCGGACATGGCGGAGGCGGTGGTGGAGCTGGAGCAGCAACGCACGGCCTACCAGGCGACCGCCGCGGCCTGCGCCTCGCTGATGCGGGCGAGCCTGGTGCAGTACCTCCGGTGAGCCGGAGACATTCACTTGATCACGAGGGAGAAGAGGATGCGGATCAACACGCTGCGGTTCGGCGAGATCGAGGTGGGCGAGGAAGCCGTGCTGGAGTTCCCGGAGGGGTTGTGGGGGTTTCCGGCCGCGCAGCGGTTCTGCGTGCTCCCCTATGCCGACGGGCACCCGGTGAAATGGCTGCAATCGCTGGAGGATCCCGCGCTCGCCTTTCTCGCGATCGATCCGCTGGAGTTCTTCGCGGGGTACGAGCTGGAGCTCGCGGACGGCGATGTCGCGGCCCTGGAGCTGGAGGGTCCGCACGAGGTGGCGCTGTTGGCCCTGCTGACCGTGTCGCGGGAGTCCGGGGCGGTCACCACCAACCTCGCGGCCCCGCTGGTGATCAACACCCGGACCCGCCGGGCGAGGCAGGTGATCGTGGACGACGCGCGCTATGTGACCAGGCACCTGGTGGGAAGCCTGGCACAGATGCGGGAGGAGCAGGGGGCGACCACATAGACGACGGAGCGGAGGCAGGAGCCATGTTGGTGTTGACGCGACGAGTGGGAGAGAGCATTCGTATCGGCGACCGGATCAAGGTGGTGGTGGTGGCCGTGAAGGGCGACCAGGTGCGCGTGGGGGTGAGCGCGCCGCGGGAGGTGCCGGTGGCGCGCGGGGAACTGCTCGAGATGGTGGAGCAGGAGAACGCGGCGGCGGCCGAGGCCCGCCGTCACCTGAGCCGGACGCGGGGGGATTTGGTGGTGAATCGGATCCGCACGCGCTAAAGAGTCGGCCGGAAACGCCCGAAGATCATAGAGGTGCTACAGACACCTTTCGCCGGGAGCGAAACACATGTCGAGGCGGGGCGGCCGCCCAAAGCGGGAACCGAGGCGGCGGGCGGCCGTCGCAGCCGCAGAAAGGAGGGAGGGCGCAGGACACACTTCACGCAGGTCCCCGGCCGGCGCGGCCTGTGAGCGTCGGCGGGAAGTCTTCACGCAGCACCTACACGGCAGGAAGCCGGACCCGGCCCATCTCCGGACCGGGTGATGCTCAAGGAGGAATGCACCGATGGGACTTCGCATCAATCTCAACACCGCGGCGTTGAACGCCCACCGCTGGATGGGGGTGAACGACGCGGCCCTCAGCAAATCCATCGAGCGCCTGTCGTCGGGATTCCGCATCAACGTGGCGGCGGATGACCCGGCGGGGCTGGTGATTTCCGAGGGGCTTCGCGCCCAGGCGGACAGCCTGGGGCAGGCGATGTCCAACACATCGCACGCCATCAACCTGATCAAGACCGCAGAGGGGGCCATGCAGGAGATCCACAACCTGCTGCGCTCCATGCGCGACCTGGCCGTCCACGCGGCCAACGTGGGCGCCAACGAGACGGCGGCGATCGCGGCCGACCAGGCGCAGATCGAATCGGCGATCGCGTCTCTGGACCGCATCTCCGCGCAGACCCAGTTCGGCACCAAGAAGTTGCTGGACGGAACCGCCGGGGTGATGGGCCAGATCACCGGAACCACCGGGGCCGCGGCCGGGACCTTCGTCTCCGGCACCGCCAACACCAAGGCCGGCACCTACACCATTACCATCGACCAGGCGGCCACCAAGACCAACCTGGTGGGCGCAGGCGCGGTGGCCGGCACCTATTCCGCCGGGGTGCTGAAGCTGAACGGCATCAGCATCGACATCGCGGCCAACAGCACCGCCGCGGAGGTGGCCGCCGCGATCAACGCCAAGTCGTCCCAGAGCGGCGTCACCGCCACCGAGTCCGGGGGGGTGCTCACACTCACCCAGACCCACTACGGATCAGGCTACAACATCGACACCAGCGGCAGCACGGTGGACCTGACCGCCACCGGCCTCAATCTCTCCGGCGGCACGCTCACCCAGGGTGTGAACGTGAAGGCCCACACCAACGAGTACGCGACGGCCGTGGAGGGCGTCGGGCAGCTGTGGACCAGCGCCGGCGGTTACGACAGCTCCGGCCTGAGCATGTTGATCACCGGCGGCGCGGCCGGCGACACCATGACGGTGTCGGTCTCCTCGGGCACGCTGGTCTTCCAGATCGGCGCGAACTCCGGGCAGACGGTGTCCGCCGCGCTCCAGAGCACCGCGCCCAGCCTGCTGGGCGTGGGGGCCTCGGGACTGAGCTCCGGAGGCGCGCAGAACGTGGCCGAGATCGACGTGACCACGCAGACCGGGGCCAATGACGCCATCTTGCTGCTGGACCAGGCGATCTCGCAGATCTCCACCCAGCGGGCCTCTCTGGGCGCGCTGCAGAGGAACTCCCTGGAGAGCGCGATGAATTCGCTCGCCGTCGCCAAGGAGAACGTGCTCGCCTCGGAGAGCAGCATCCGGGACACCGACATGGCCGCGGAGATCGTGTCGTTCACCAAGTACCAGATCCTGCTGCAGGCCGGTTCCGCCATGTTGACCCAGGCGAACCAGGCGCCGCAAACGATCCTGCAAATGCTGCGGTAGGCTCCTCCGGTCGGCCGCATGGTCTGAACGGCGCGGTTGGGTCGGGCGCCTGCGGCCCGACCCAACCCGGCCGGCACCCCGCGGAGCGAGGTGAGTCAGTATGAGACCGAGACCCCTGGAACCCCTCTCATCCCATCTCCCGGCGCTCCCCACGCCGGGGAGGCGCGGCCCGGAGCCGGATTCTCCGCCGGCAGCGGCGGTTCCCTCCGGCACCGCGTCCTCTGGCTCACCGGCCGTCGCCCAGGGCACTTCTCCCCCGGCCATACCTGGGCGACGGCCCGCCGGGGTGCCGCCCAGGCCGCTCTCCGCCCTGTTTCGGTTCGACGAGGAACTGCGGCAGGTGATCATCGCCTTGGTGCGCCCGGAGACCGGCCGGGTGGTGCGCCAGGTTCCCCCGGAAAAAATCCTCAGCCTCATCGCACACCTGAAGGAGGCGGCCCGGCGCGCGCTGGACCGGCGGGCATGACGCAGGAGATGATTCGCATCGTCGGAGACACAGGAGACGGGGAGAACAGACATGAGTGGAACCGGAACAGCCTCCATCGGCGGCCTCATCTCCGGAATCGACACCAACAGCATTCTCGATCAGCTGGCCAAGGCCGCGCAGGCCCCCATCCGCAGGCTGGAGGCGAAGAAGACGGACCTTCAGAACAAACTGAAGGCCTGGTCCAAACTGGAGGCCTCGCTGCTCAGCTTCCGCACCGCGGCCTCGCAGCTGGCCGATCCGGCCGCGTTCGACGCGAAGAGCGCGGCGGTGAGCAGGAGCGACCTCGTCTCCGCCTCCGCGTCGTCGGAGGCGGTCGCCGGCACCTACACCTTCACCGTCGAGCAGCTGGCGCAGACCCATCAGATGCTTTCCTCCGGTTCCGCCGATGTCAGCGAGACGGAGTTCCCCGAGGGGACGATCTCCATCTCGGTCGGGGATGCGGACCCGGTGGTGATTCAGACCCAGGGGCTCACCCTGAGCGAGCTGCGGGATGCCATCAACTCCTCGGGGGCGGGGGTTACCGCCGCGATCGTCAACGACGGCGGGGGCTCTAACCCCTATCATCTCATCCTCAGCTCCGAGACCAGCGGGCTGGCGGGGAAGATGACCGTCACCACCACCGGCGGCGCGCCCGCGTTCAGCGAGCTGCAGGCCGCGCAGGACGCCGAGATAGTGCTCGGCTCCGGCGCGGGCGCGGTCACCATCGAGAGCGGATCGAACACGCTCAGCGACGCCATCCCGGGCCTCACCCTCCATCTGCTCAAGGCCGAGAGCGGGGCCCCCGTGTCGGTGTCGGTGAGCCGCGACACCTCCGGGATCCAGTCCCAGGTGCAGAGCTTCGTGGACGCGTACAACGACCTGGTCTCGTTCTTCTCCGAGCAGTTCGACTATGACCCCGATACCAACGCCACCGGCACCCTGTTCGCCGACTACCGGCTGCAGTCGCTTCAGGACGACCTCGCGGCCGCCGTCTCCTCCGAGGTGATCGGCCTCTCGGACGGACCGCGCGCTCTCTCCGACATCGGGGTGCGCACCTCCTCCACGGGCACGCTCGTCGTGGACAGCGCGGCGCTCGCGGACGCGCTCTCCCAGAACCCGGACGGGGTGGCGAAGGTGTTCGCCGCGGTGGGGGAGGCCGGAGATCCGGAGATCACTTATCTCTCCTCCACCGAGGACACGCAGCCCTCGGGCAGCGCGGGCTGGACTGTGGACATCACTCAGGCGGCCGCCCGCGCCCGGGTTACCGCGGGGGTGGCGCAGACCGACGTCCTCGCCGCCGACGAGACGCTCACCATTCAGGGGGTGCCCATCGCGCTCACCGCGGGGATGACGCAGGAGGAAGTGATCGCGGCGATCAATGCCCGCGAGTCGGAGACCGGGGTCACCGCGCGCGCCACCGACGCCAACGGCGAGGGGACCGGCAACTATCTGACCCTGGAGCGGACGGCCTACGGGTCGGCCTATCACATCACGGCCGTGTCCAGCCTCTCGAATCAGGGGGGCGCGCAGACCAGCGGCCTGGGTGATGTGGAGGTGAGCGACGATCAGCCGGCCGGCGAGTCCGGCACCGGGACCGGCGCGGAGGGATTGGATGTGGCGGGAACCATCGGCGGCATGGAGGCGACGGGGAAGGGGCGGATTCTCACCGGCTCCGAGGGGGATGCGCAGGGGCTGGCGCTGATGGTGACGGCGGAGGCGGCCGGGGAATACGGCCGGGTGGTGTTCACCGTGGGGGCCGCGCAGTCCGCCTTCCGGACGGCGCTCGCGGCCACCGACCTCACGACCGGCACCATCGCCGAGGCGCAGAGCTCCATCAACGACACGATCAGCGACACGGACGAGGAGATCGCCCGCCTCCAGAAGACGATAGACGCGGAGCAGGAACGCATTCGCTCGGCCTTCCTGCGGATGGAGGAGGCGCTGGGCAAGCTCCAGAACCAGAGCCAGTTCCTCTCCCGCTACATCGGGCAGATGCAGACCGGCGCGGCCGGCGGCGGGAAGAAGGCGTAACCCATGCGAGAGAGAGGAGGGCACGCAACCCATTACCTGGAGCAGCAGGTGCTCACCGCGGGCCGCGAGCAGCTGCTCCTGCTCACCTATGACGGGGTGCTGCGCTTCGTGGCCAGGGCGCGCCGCGGGCTGGCGCAGGGGGATTTTCATGAAAAACACCTCGGGATCAGCAAGGCGCAGGCGCTGCTGATCGAGCTGCGCCGCACCCTGGATTTCAAGGCCGCCCCCGCCCTCGCCAACAACCTGGCGCGCATCTACACCTTTCTGATCGAGCAGCTGGCGCGGGCCGACGCCGAGGACGACGACAGGGCGCTGGAGCAGGCGGTGAACCTGGTGGGCGAGCTGCGGGCGGCCTGGGCGGAGGCCGTGCGCCGGAACCAGCAGGGGCCGCGAGATGAAGAGGAGGGGACACGGCAGTGACACGAACAGAGGGCGGAGGACGCGCCGGAGAGGGAAAGCGCGGGCGGCTGGAGGCGGCGATCGCGGCCCTGCGGGAGCACACCAGTGATTGGCCGAACACATCGCCGGGGGCGGCTTCGCCGCGCGAGGTATGCGCCCAGTGGGAGCGATGGCTGGATCGCCGGGAACGGCTGTTGCGTGTGCTGGCAGAGTGTCCCTGGGAGGGGCCCGAGGCAAAGGACGATTCCATCCGGGAGGCGTTGCGCGCCCTGCTGGAGGCCGAGGAGCAGGCCAGGCAGGCGTTGCTGGCGCATGTGGCCGCGCTCAGGGGGGAGTTGTTTCGCCGGGCGCGCGCGGCGCGCGCCCGGACCGGCTACCGCGCGCCCGGAAAGGCGCGCCGCGCCTCCGGCCTGCGCGGCCGCGGCGGGCCGCGGCGCGTCAATCGAAGGGGCTGACGCGCTCAGGCGCGGACATCCAGGTGGGAGGTCCCCGTGGGCTCCGCCTCCTCTTGCGGGTCCTCCAATGCCTCCGGTGCCTCCGTCTCCTGCTTCTCCCCGCGGGCGCGTTCTCGGCCCCGCGATCCCTCCCAGCGGTCGGGGGTGACGGCCCTGGC
>WFSF01000109.1 GCA_015486155.1 Armatimonadota bacterium | reverse complement strand
TAGCCTCATGGACTGCTGTATTCGTCTCTTGGCCAGTGTTCATGGCCTTTCTCGGACCTTGGAGCTCCTGGACTGAGGGGCTGACGTTCTACGCTGCCATTGCCCTTGCATTCCCATTGATGAGACTGGTGGAGATGTTATACGCGGGCAAACGGCATAGGAAGTGAAATTAGGAGTGAGGTGCAGTACCGCTTGCTTTTGTTCCCAGGTGGAGCGACGCTCCGCCGGACCGACAGCGAGCCGGGGGGCTGTCGAGGGAAGAGAGATGTTTGAGCGCGTGTTGGATCTATTGATATCGGGTTCGGCCGCGATGGTTGGCACGATCGTGTTGGCCACGGCGTTGTGGCGCTGGCCGCTGGTGTTGCGGATGGAGATCGGATGGGTGCGGCGGGGATGGTCGCGCGCACCCGCGGTGCTGGCCATGTTTGCCCAGAGCGCTCTTCACAGAGGCCCTCGTTATGAGCGCGTCAAACTCGCCCTGATGATCGGCCTTCTTGCCGTGC
Organism: Armatimonadota bacterium; assembly: GCA_015486155.1. Classification (GTDB taxonomy): domain Bacteria; phylum Armatimonadota; class Hebobacteria; order Hebobacterales; family Hebobacteraceae; genus S016-27. Next base: position 14,787 of record WFSF01000109.1, on the reverse strand, counting down.
TCGTCCCGCTGTACTGGCTGGCGTTCGCGGATGCGCTCTTCGGGTTGGGGCTGAAGTGGGTGCACGGCGGCGCGGTCGCCGGAGGGGAAAAGCAATTGTGGCTCTCTCTGGCCGCTTCTCTGTCCCTCGTTGTCGCCGCCTCTGTGCAATTGCTAATGGCGAGGAGACGGAGGGGCAAGACGGAGGCGGTGTTGGCCTCCTATGTGGCGGAGGGCGACCGGGTGCTCGGCGGAGGCATGGGAGAGGTCAGCAGCGCGGACTTGTCGGCACTGACTTTCGCTGTCCAGGGGGCCTGGGCCGGCCTTCTCGCGGTAGGGACGCTTGGAGTTTGCGTCGCGCTGTGCTGGAATTTCGGGTAGCTGCAGGGCGTGGCATTCGGTGTTTACCCGCCGGCCGTGTGGCGGAAATACGCGCCCTACAATCAGGCACAGGTGGGGCATCCGCCTCCGGCGGATCTTCGACCTGTGCTACTGGTGTCCGCTATAGTTGCGGCCTCCGCGCGAAGTACGCCAGGTGGCTGATGCATCGGCAGTCGCTGGAGCCGAATCCGGGAGCGGGCACCTGCGCTCCGGGCAGGCGCAGCACGTGGCGATGGCGGGCGCACTCCACCCGCCGCCGGGTCGGGACCTCGATCACCTCCACGATCTCGGCGCGGCGCAGCAGGTAGTCGATGTGCCAGTGGAGCTTCTTCCTCCTCCTGCGGTGCCGCGCGATCCGCGCGCGCAGGCCGTTCATCGCGCTCCCGGTATACACATACCACCCCGCCGGAAACGTGAAGAGGCCCAGCCGGCCCACCCGCACCCGCGCGGCGCGCGGCAGGCGGATAATCAGGTGGTAGACGCCGGCGTCCGGCCGCCGCCGGGAGGTCGGACGCCCGGCCCTCTCTCCCGCCCTCTGCTGGTAAAATTCCCCTTGCGCCATGACATCGGCTCGATTCGGGGCCGATGTCACCTCTCCTGCCCGCAGGAGGCGCACTGTCGCGCCCGTTGCATGACCAGGCTTTCGGCCGCAGGAGCGCGCGGCGCGGGGGAGAACCCTTGCCGCATCTACATATGGAGGGAGCGCCCTCATGTCCATGTCCAAGTGGTTCGACGCGTGCGGCGAAGTGCTGGCGCGCATCAGGGACACCCAAGCGGAGGCCGTCCGCCAGGCCGCGACCTTGATCGCGGAGGCGGCGAAGGCCGGCGGCGGGCTGCACATCTACGACACCGGGCACTGCTCGCGTGAGCCCATCCACCGCGCCGGTGGACTGTTGATGCTGAGCCCATTCCGGTTCTCACTGAACGTCGAGACGCGGGCCGCGCCCCGCCGCCGGGAGCTGGTGGCGCGGCGGCAGGAGGACTTTCGCCAGTCCGCGGAGGAGGCGACCGTGGACCTGGCGGTGAAGCGCAGCGCGCTGGCCCCCGGGGACGTATTGCTCGTCAACAGCGTCTCCGGCAAGACGGCCACGGTGGTGCAGGTCGCCCTCTCGGCCCACCAGCTCGGGCTCTCCGTGGTGGCGATCACCAATGTCGCGTACAGCAAGTCGGTGCCCAGCGAACACTCCAGCGGCAAGCATCTCTTCGAGGCGGCAGACGTGGTAATAGATAACTGCGGGGTGGTGGGCGACGCCATCGTGGAGATGGAGGGATTGGACACCAAGGTGGCGCCCACCTCCGGAGTGACTTTCTGCTACATCATCTGGGCCCTCACCTGCGAGGCGGTCGACCAGATGCTGGCGCGAGGCCTGAAGCCCCATATCTACCAGTCCATCAACCGCCCCGGAGGCGAAGAGTTCAACGCCCGCGCGGAGGTCGAGTACGAGAAGACAGGGGTATAGCCCATGAGCCGCTGGACCGACGGCTATCTGGATCTGTTGTGCGCGCGCCTGGCGGAGGTGAAGGAGGCGGAGCGCGGGGCCATGGAGCAGGCCGCGGAGGCGCTCGCCGACACCCTGGCGCGGGAGGGGCTGATCTACGTCTTCGGGACCGGGCACAGCACCGCGCTGATGGTGGACGTGTTCTACCGGGCGGGCGGGTTGGTGCCGGTGTGCCCCATCTTCGACGAGCGGGTCCTGCTCCACCACGTGCCGGTCACCGAGACCACGGAATGGGAGCGCAGGGAAGCATGGGCCGCGGAGGCGTTCCAGCGCTCCGGGGCGCGCGCGGGGGACGCCCTCATCATCATCTCCACCAGCGGCCGCAACGGAGCGCCGGTGGAGATGGCGCGGGCGGCGAAGGCGGCGCAGGTGACGGTGATCGCGCTCACCAGCCTGCGCTATGCGGAGAGCTCCCCCTCCCGGCATTCCTCCGGGAAGCGGCTCCACGAGGTGGCCGACCTGGTGCTCGACACCCGCGCCGACCCCGGCGACGCGTCGGTGGAGGTGCCCGGGCTCCCGCAGAAAGCGGCCCCCATGTCCACCGCGCTGGGGTCCGCCGTGCTCCAGGCGGTGGTGTTGCAGACGGTGGTGAACCTGCTGGAGCGGGGAATCAGGCCCCCGGTCTATGTGAGCGCGAACTACCCGGGGGGCGATGAGCATAATCAGGCCGTGCTGGCGCGGTATCGCGCGCGTCTCCCTTTCCTGTAGCGCGCCCGCGGCCGCCGGAGAGAGCAGAGAGGCCGTGTCATGGCAGAAGAGAAAGCAGCAATCTACATCACACCACTATTCCACGCAGGCGCCGGCGACGACCAGCGCACGGAGACCGGCCGCGCCTTCGCCTCGATCGCCGGTCACCTCTCCGCCTGCCGCGGGGACGACGCCTACGCGCTCTCGTTCCCGGATCAGGAGCACCTCGGCAACTTCCTCCGGTTTCACTCCGAGGAGAGGCCGTTCGCGCGCGAGCTGGCGGAGGCGGGCCGTCTGGACGCCCCCGCCGCTTACTATAGCCCCGCGGACCCGGCCGGCGGGGGAGAGGCGCTGCTGCGCAACCTGGTGCGAGGCATGGGCATCGCCCGAAACCTCCTCCAGTTGACTCCCTCGGTCTGCCTGGTGAAGAGCGGCGGGCAATTCGGGCTCCAATTCCCCCAACTTCTCTCCAAGCTGGGGGTGGAGGCGATATTGTGGCTGGAGGAGCAGGAAGGCCTGCCCCCTCTCTCTCACTGGATGGCCCCGGATGGTAGCGCGGTCATCCTCAAGATTTCGCCGGCCGGCGAATGGCCAGAGGACGCGAATCAGCTGGTCGCCTGGGCGGTCCGGGGATTCAACGAACAGACCCGCCTGGGGGTGAACTGGGAGCTGGCCCTGGTGAACGCCGGGGAGGCCCCACCGGCATGGCTGCTGGGCAGGGCGGAGGAGATGGCCAACCTCACGCCCGCGGTGGCGCTCGGCACCCCAGGCCGGTACCTGAGCGCGGCGGCCCCGGAGGCCCACCTTCTGCGCGCCTCCCTGCCCTGCGTGGGGCAGGACCCGGGCGGGGCCGCGGAGGTGAGCGCCGGCTCCTGGGAGCTCGGCCGGGCCGCGCGGTGGGCCGAGGACGCCGTCGCACGCGCGGAGCGCATGACCGCGCTGGCGCACGCGGCCGGGGCGCGCGGCGGAAAAGACAGCCTGGAGGGCGCGTGGGAGCAACTGCTCTACGCCCGGGCACACGCGGACACCGAGGACGAGGCGCGGAGGCGCGACCTGCTCGCCTCTCTCCAGGAGGCCGCGTGCGCGGTCCACGCGCTGGCGCGTCGGGCCGGCGAGTATATCGCCGCCCACGTCAACACCCGCGATACCCGCGGCGCGCCCCGCCAGGGGGCCGCGCTGGTGGTGTTCAACACGGCTCCCTGGCCCCGCACCGACGTCTGCGAGGCCCAGGTGGAGCTCGAGGAAACGCTGGCCTCCGGATTTGAGGTGGTGGACGAGCGCGGCCGCCCGACGCCCGCGGAGTGTGTGCGCGCACCCCAATCCTCCGGCGGAACGCGCCGCCTCTCCCTGCGGTTTCTTGCCTCCGATGTTCCCGCTCTCGGCTGGCGCACCTGGTATCTGCGCCCCGCGCGCTCCCTGCCGCCCGTCTGTGAGCCCGTGGAGGCGGATTCGGCGGCGCTGGAAAACGAATTCGCGGCCCTCCGCGCGGAGGCCGCCGCGGGCGGCCTCACCAGCCTGCGGGAGAAGTCGTCCGGGCGCGAGCTGCTGTCGCCCGCGCTCGGGGCGGCCGCCCAAGCAACGCCCCTGGGGAACGCCTCCCCCACCCCGGCGCGGCTGGCGGTATGGGAGGGGCCGGTCACCAAATCGGTGCACCTCCGGCACCCGCTCCCGGACGGCCGCGAGGTGGAGCAACAGATCTCCCTCCAGGAGGGCGGCCGGCGGGTGGAGATGCTCACCGCGGTCAGGGGGACAGGCGGGAGCGCGGAGGGGCTCGCCCTGCGCCTGCCCCTCGCCCTCCCCGTGAAGACCGCCATGTGCAGCGCGCCCTTCGGAGCGGTGCTGCGGTACGCGCGCAATGCACGGATCCGGTCCGCGGGGGGCGAGATCGGGCTCTGGCTGGCGCGGGACTGGGTGGACCTGGGGAGGCCGCCCTCGCTGCTCGTGAGGTGCGGGAAAGACGAAGACCGCGCGGTTCCTCTGGGCCCGTGCGCCCTCATCGCCGCGGGCGACATCAGACAGCGCGGGGCGCTGCGTCCGCTGGAGCAGGCCCTGTTGAGCCGCGGCGTTCCGTTCTCCACTTTTGCGGACACGTCGGACCTGGAGGCCCACGCGCACGAGCACGCCCTGCGCATCAGCTTGGGCCGCGACAACGCTTACTCGAAGCGCCTGCTGGACCGCCATCCCCTGGTGGCGGCGGCCCTGGAGCGCGCGCTCTCCGGGAGGGAATGGGCGGCGGCGCTGGCGCCCAGCGGAGGTCCGCGCTCGCCCGCAGCGGCGATTCCCACCCTCATCGCCGACCACAGAGCGCCGAGGAACATCGCCGCGCTGGTCGAGCGGCTCGCGCGGGCGGTGCGGGACGACCGCCTGGAGGTTCCGGAAGAGCAGGATTTCTTCCTGGAGGGGCCCCAGGACCAGACGATGTGGAACGGCGGCGTGACTCTCCTCGGGACCGCTCCCCTGGCCGTCGCCGCGGGCGAACCCGGGACGGTGCAGTTGCTGCTGGAGCCGCCGGGGGAGACGCGGAAGGGCCGGCGCAGGTGGCGGCATGCCCTCGCGGCTCACGCGGGAGACTGGAGAGAGGGACAGGCCGACCGGGAGGCGTGGGAGTTCTCCCACCCGCTGGCCGCGGTGCAGACCGGGTTGCACCCGGGCGCGCTGCCTCCAGAGTACGCACTCTGCGCCCTCGACCACCCAGCCCTGGTGGTGACGACGGTGAGGCCCCGGGAGGCGCCCGGAGCAAGGCGCGCTGGGGAGGGAGCGCAGATCGTGCTGCGCATGTACGAGTCCCACGGGAAACCGTGCCCGGCCCGGATCAAGTTCGGGGCCGCCCCGGAGGCCGTCTGGCGCTGCGATCTCCGGGAGGAGCGGAGGGAGGAGGTCCCCGTCAACCGGCCGCGGCGGGGACTGCTGCGCGGCCGCGCCGAGGAACCGACGGCCGCGATGGAGCTCGCGGCGAACGAAATTGCGACCGTGGGCCTTCGCCTCCCTTCGCTGGCCGAGGCCCCACCGAAGGCCGAGCCGCTGGATCCGCCGGTGGACCCGCAGCGGGCTTTCTTCTCCCGTTTCTGGGAGCACAACGCGGGCGCGGCCTGGACCTCGCATCCCCTGACCCTGTGGATGCGAGGTGAGCTGCCGCGGGGCAAGAACACCCGCTTCGGGCTCGGGCTGAGCAATGACTCGGACCGGGAGGTGAGCGGCACGGTGGAGGTGGAAGCGCCGCCGGAGTGGACGATGATCCCGCGGCAGGTCCCCTACCGCATCGCCCCATGGTCCGAAGCCGTGTACGAGATCATGGTGATCGTGCCCCCGGACGCCTCCCCCTGTTTCGTGCGGGCCCACACCAGGACGGACTGGGGAATAGTGCAGGACGCGCTTCCCGTGGGGGAAATCGTCCCTCTCTCCGTATCCCTGACCAGGGAGGAGGGCGGCTGCGTGGTCATCGTGGAGAACCCGAATCCGGACCACGTGGAGGGAGAGATTCACCTGCTCCTGCCCCCGGATTCGTGGCCGGAGGAGATGGAGCGCGGTTTTTCACCCATGCGCCCGTTCCGGGTGGAGGCGAAGGCGCGCGCGGAGATCCGGTTAGCTCTCGCGGGCGAGGGCCCGGCCTGGGCCTCGGCGCGGGTGGCGTGGTACGGCCATGTGCAGTACGCGCATCTGACCCCACGGGATTGAGCGAGTTCGGCGGACCGCGCTCCCGCCCTCAGTCCATCTTCTGCTCCAGCGCGGTGATCCGCGCGGCCAGCTTGCGCAACTCGCGCACCAACTTCGGCAATTTCCCCATGGCCGCTTCGATGCGCAGTTCCTCCCCCAGGGGCCGCGCCGGGTTGCCCAGCACGGTCACGCCATCGGGTATATCCCGGGTGATCGCCGCCCGCGCGCCCGCCCTGGCCCCGCGTCCCACGGTGACATGATCGGCCACCCCCGTCTGGCCGGCCAACACCACCCCGTCGCCCAGAGTCACGCTCCCGGAGAAGCCGGCCTGGCCCGCGATCACGCAGTTGCGCCCGATCCTGACGTTGTGGGCGACATGCACCAGATTGTCTATCTTGGTGCCCCTCCCAATGACGGTGGCCCCGGTGGTGGCCCGGTCGATGGTCACCCCCGCGCCGATCTCGACCTCGTCCTCGATCACGACAGTGCCGATATGGGGGATGTGCACCAGTTGACTTTCGTCCTCCACATAGCCGAACCCAGCGCTGCCCACCACGCTGCCCGCATGAACCACTACCCGCGCGCCCAGTTTCACTCCATCGTACAGGGCGACATGGGGATGGATGACGGTATCGTCCCCGATTTCGACTCCCCTACCCACCGAGGCGAGGGGGTGGATCTGCACCCGGGCCCCCAGCCGCGCGCCCTCGCCCACCACGGCGAGCGCCCCGACCGCGGCCCCCTCGCCGAGTGCGACGCCCTCTCCCACCACCGCACTGGGATGCACCCCCTGCAGCGGCGGCGCGGCCGGAGCGAGTATCTGCAGCGCCCGCGCGAAAGCGAGCCGGGGATTGGCCACGGAGAGCAGCGGCTTCTCCCGCGAGGCGCACTCCTCCGGCGCGATCAAGGCCAGCGCGGGAGTGGCCTCCCCCCGCGCCAGCAACCGGACGCTCTGCACATAGCTCACCTGCCCGGATGCGACCTCATCCAGGCCCGCGATGCCCAGCACCTCCGCGCCAGGATCGCCGCCCTTCAGTTCCGCGCCGAGGGCCTCCGCCAATTCCCCCAGGGTCATGCCCGTTCTCCTCCCCCGCCGGAGGCGGGAGGGACCTGCGGCCGAGCGGGCCGCGCTATTTGGTCTCCTTGGACTTCTTCTCCGCCGGCGCCGGGGCGTTCAACTTGGCCAACACGTCGTCGGTGATGTCCACGCCGCCCCAGAGCACGACCTCCTTGCGCAACACGATGGTGAGTTTCTTCTCCTCGGCCACCACTTTCACCGCCGCATCCACGCTGTCGGTGATGATCTTCGATAGCTCCTGGTATTTGGCGGTCACCGCCTGGTCGCGCTCGTGCTGCAGTTTGGCCAGCTCGCTCATGCGCTTCTCATAGATGGCGTTGAGCTGCTGGAACTCCGTCTCCTCGTCGGGGGTGCGGTCTTTCTTCTCCCGAAGGGTGAAGAGCCTTCGCTCCCTCTGGTTCGACAGCTCCTCCAGCTCCTTCATCCGCTTGTCCCGTTGCTCGGTGGGCGCGGCCACCGTCGCCAGGTCCAGGTACTCCTGCCGCTCCTCATCGTTCAGCAGGCGCGCCTTGTGCTGGCGCTCCAGCTCCGCATCCTTCTGGGCGCGGAATTGCTGGAACTGCTGGTTCAGGTCCTGCATCCCCTTGTAACCAGCGGACAGTTTGTCCATGTCCACATAGGCCAGCACAGGTGGGTTGGATCCGGCTGCGCGCGCCGCTCCGACCGGCAGCGCCGCGGCCAACGCCAGCAGGGTAATACAAAACACCGCTCTTCTCATCCTCTGACTCCTCTCTCTTCGCCGCACGGAGCGCGCACCGCGCCTCCGCGATCAGAACATATTAGACACGCCGAAATGAGTTTCGCTTCCATCCTCACTGAATCCCAGGTCCAGCCGGATGGGGCCGATCGGCGTCTTCACGCGAATGCCCACACCGTACCCCGTGTGGATGCTGAAATCCTCGTCTCCGCCGACATAGGGATCCGCGGCGATCTCTCCGCCCCAGGCGTCGCCGGCATCCACGAACAACACCCCCAGCAGGTTCTTGGTGAGGGGGAAGCGGTATTCGGTGTTCAGGATCGCCATGTGCGATCCCGCGAAGCGGTCCAGCCGGTACCCCCGAAGCGATTCGGAGCCGCCGATCAAAAATTGCTCGAGATAGGGAGCATCACTGGTCACCGTGCCGGCCAGCAAGCGCATGGCGAAGACGTTTTTCTTCTTCACCGGCCAATAGTGCCGCAAATCCATGGAGTACTTGGTGAAGTCCGCGCCGCCGAAGCCGGCGAACTCGGCGGAAAGAGATCGATAGCCCCCCCGCTTGGGATTGAACTTGTTGTCCCGCGTTTCGGTCACGCCGGCCACGGTGATGCTGCGGATCTTCCTGGGCTCGAACGCCGGCCCCGACAAGTATTGCCTCTCCCATTCGTCCACATCGGTGACGGAGATATTGTCGCTCCGGAAACTCAGGTAGGCCGTGGTGTAGTCGGAGAGCGGTCTCCCCAGGGTCATGTTGCCGCCGGAGCGCCGCTCCTCGTAGAGGATGCTCTGGCTGCCCGCATCCTCCGGCCTGACGAAGGCCTCTCTCACCGTGCGGCGGTCATAGAGGCCCAGGTTGAGGCGCGTCTCCGGGCTCATGATCCAGGGATTGCGGTAGGCGAGCTCGTAGGTCCTGCGGCCGCCGAACTCTCCCTTCACGGCCACCGTCTGACCGGTGCCCCAGAGGTTGGTCTTGCTCACGTCCACGAAGGCGACCATCCCGTAGTCCGACCCGTACATGCCACCGAAGGAGGCGCCGCCGGTGTAACGCTTCTCCACCACGGTGATCACCACCACCACCTTGCCGGCCTCCCCGGCCTCCGCGTACCGCCGGACGGTCTCGAAGTACCCGAGATTGTTCAGCCGCTGCACGTCGGCCGCCACTTTCTTCTCGTTGTAGGTCTCACCCGGCTTGGTGCGGATGTAGCGCCGGATCACGTATTCCTTGGTGTGGGTGTTTCCGGTGATCTTGACCTCCTGGACGATTCCCTCTGCGATGCTCACGGATAGCACCCCGTCATTGGTCATCTTGGGGGGTAGCACGGTGGCGAGCACGAATCCCCGCTTGCGGTACTCCTTCTCTATCGCCGCCCCGTCCTGCCGCCAGCGGGGCCAGTTGAACACCTCCCCCGGTTTGGTCTTCATCAGGGAGAGGATTTCCTTCGTGGTCAACTCCCGGTTGCCCGTGATGTGGATCGCCGTCACCACTGGATTCTCCACCACCCGAAAGGTGAGGCGAATCCCGCTCTCCACGCTCTCCTCGTCCACCGCCACCGTCTGGAACCAGCCAAGGTTCACCACCTTTTCCCGGTCCCGCTTCACCTGGTCGCTGGAATAGGGCGCGCCGACCTTGCTGGAAATCGCCTTGAGAATCTCCTCGGTGGGTATCCGCTCATTGCCCACCACCTTCACCTCGGCGATGATGGCGGGGAGAGGAGCAGACTCCGGCTGCGACTCGGCCTGGGGCTGTTCGGCGGGAGCGGCCGACGTCGTTCCCTCCGCACTTCCAGCGCCCTGACTTTCACCTGAAGCCCCCTCCGCCGCGGACGGCCCTCCCGATTCGCCGGCGGGCGCCGGGTTCGCCTCTTCGGCCGCACCTCCCGCAGGCTGCTTTGGTTGCTCGGCGGGAGCAGCCGACGTCGTTCCCTCCGCACTTCCAGCGCCCTGACTTTCACCTGAAGCCCCCTCCGCCGCGGACGGTCCTCCCGATTCGCCAGTGGGGCCCTGGTTTGTTTCTTCATCGGATGCGGCGGCCGGCTGTTCGGCCGGCGCGGCCGGCGCGCTTGCCGCCTGCTGATCGGTCTGAGGGGTGGAAGCGGGCTCCTCGGCCGGGGCCGACAGGACAACCCCGCTCAGAAGCGCGGCCGCGATCACCGAGACCCGGCCCAATCGAATGAGCAGACGGTACATTAATCGCCTCCCAATGACACTACTTGTCCCCCGACGCGCGCCGGAGCGGCGGAATCGCCGCCCGCGCGCCTCCACCCATGCGCCCCCGCCGTTTCCTACCACACCCGCGCCGCGCACTCCTAAGCCTGTCTCTCGGAGAGATAGGGCACCAACTGCTCCCGCAGTTGCGTGCGGGCGCGGAAGAGCCGGGATTTGACGGCCTTCTCCGAGCAGCCGAGCACCTTCCCTATCTCCTGGTAGGAGAGGCCCTGGACATCGCGCAGCACGATCAACACCCTGAACTCCGGGCGCATCGCCCCCAGGCACTTCATCACCTGGGATTCCAATTCCCTGGTCTCCAATTGGTCCTGGGGCAGCGGCCCTCGATCCTCCACCTCCCGCGCCATCTGCTCGCCGTTCCGCTCGGTGGGTGCATCGAGGGAGAAGGCATGCACCCGGCTGCGATGTTGCTGCTGTCGAAAGTAGTTCTTGCATAGATTGAGGGCGATGCGATACAGCCAAGTATAGGGCTGCGCATCCCTGCGAAACCGGCTGTAGGACCGCAGGGCCCGCACAAAGGTCTCCGAGGTCAGGTCAGTGGCGTCATCCCAGTTGCCAACCATGCGATAAATCAGGTTGAAAATGCGCTGCTCGTAGGCCCGAAAGAACTCGTCGAAGTCCTCCGTCGCGGAGGACTCGCGGTTCGGACTGCCGACGACGCTCTCTTCCCGCTCATCTCCTTCGCCGGGACGGTTTTTCACTCGGGCCCACCTAAGCCGCGGCGAAGCCGCGGCCCGTTTGGCGCACAGCAAAGCCGCGCCCGATTGCCTACTGACCATTTGATCCACAGATGTGCATCCAGGGCGGCGAGTTTACCCGGAGATCGAGGCCACAGCCGCGCCTGATCGCTCCTGACTCGCGCCAAACTCCGCGGAGGCCCTGCCAATCGACAATTTGGACACCTCAGCGGGCGCGAAGTTCGCAGGTGAGTCTAACATATTCCCCGCCCCGCGGCAACTGGGGGCGCTGTCGGGCGGATACATTCTGCCGCAGGCAGATAGACCCGCCCGTTTAGTCTAGTAGTGGCGCAGGTCGAAGATCCGCCTCCGGCGGGCACCCTGCCTGTGGCATCCGGAACCCAGGCGGAACTTCGCAAGAGGGAGAGCCGGCCCTGCGGGCCGGGCGCAGGTTGAGGAACCTGCGCCACTCTCAACCGCCTCGCCCTGCCATCATGCGCCCACCAGCCGCTTTGCCTCCTCCTCCATCGCCGCCAGAACCTCCGCGTCGTGGGCCTCCAGGTACACCCTGACCAGTGGCTCGGTGCCGGAGGGGCGCAGCAACATCCACCGCCCGTCCTCGGCGATCAGCTTGACGCCGTCCACCTCCACCCGGCGCGCCACCGGAGACCTGGCCAGCCGGTCCGGGAGCGCCCCCTTGAAGCGGTCCATCAGCGCGGCCGGGTCGGGCACCCGCAGGTCAAGGCGCTTGCTGACGAAGGTCCCCACCTCCTGCTCCAGCTCCCTGAGCACTTCCAGGGGCGATCGTCCCGTCTTCGCCACCATCTCCACCACCAGCAGATCGGCGAGAATGCCGTCCTTCTCCGGCACGTGCCCGCGCAGGCCCAGGCCCCCGCTCTCCTCCCCGCAGAGGATGGCGTCCGTCTCCCGCAGCGCCCGGCCCAGGTACTTGAAGCCCACGGGGGTCTCCTGCACCCCCAACCCCAGGCGCTCGGCCAGCGCATCCACCATGTGGGTGGTCGCCACCGTGCGGGCGGCGCTGCCGGTGGGAAAGCGCGTCCTCTGGACATGCCAGAGCGCCAGGGGAATCACCTGATTGGGCCGGAGAAAGCGGCCGGAGGCGTCCACCACCCCGAAGCGGTCTCCGTCCCCGTCCGCGGCCAACCCCAGGTGCGCGCCATCGGCCGCGACGCGCTCCGCGAGGAAGCCGAGGCGCTTCTCGCTGGGATCGGGCATGTCGCCGCCGAACAGGGGATCGCGGTTGGCGCCGAACACCTCGACCTCGCACCCCGCACGCTCCAGCGCGGTGTCCAGATAGCCGCGCGATGCGCCGTGCAGGCAGTCCACCTTCACCTTCAGCCCCGCCCCGCGGATGGCCTCGAAATCTATCTCCTCCGCCAGCCTCTCCAGGTAGGACGGGCGCGGGTCGAACCGCTCCACCAGCCGCCCGGAGTCGTCGCGCTTTATCCTCGCGGAATCGGCCAGCGCCTCCGCGGTGTGGGCCTCGATGCGGTCCGTGACATCGGGAAACGCGGGGCTGGCGTACTCCGGCACGAACTTGATGCCCTGGTATATGGGCGGATTGTGGCTGGCGGTGAGGATCACCGCTCCCGCCGTCTGGTGGTCGAGCACGGCGTGCGCGAGCACGGGCGTGGGCGCGTCCCGCTCGCTCACCAGGCACCGGATGCCGTTGCCGGCCAACACGGCCGCCACCTCCCCCGCGAACTCCTCGGAGAGAAACCTGGGGTCGTATCCCACGATCACGCCCCGCTCCGCGGTTCCCCGCTCCCGCACGGTTTCGGCGATTCCCTGCGCCACCGCCGCCAGGTTCGCGAACGTGAACTCCCGCGCGATCACCGCGCGCCAGCCATCGGTTCCGAAACGAATCTTCTGTGTCATCCTCCACCCCCTGATCGTAGTCGCGTCAGATGCCAAGCTCCGACTTCCTGAACAGCGGCGCGGGCTCGAACCCGGCGGTCCGGATGTTGTCGGCCGCGCCCTCCTCCCGGTCGATCACATAGATGATGCGAGAGACCTCCAGCCCCATCCCCGCCAGCCGCTGCGCGGCGGAGACGGCCTGGGAGGCGGTGGTGAGCACATCCTCCACCAGGACCACGCGCTCGCCCTGCGCCATCACCCCTTCCACTTCTCTGGCGGTGCCGTACTCCTTGGCGGCGCGGCGGACAATCAGATAGGGAATGTTCGTTTCCAGCGCCAAGGCCGCGGCCAGCGGCACGCCGCCCAGCTCCACCCCGGCCAGCCGATCGGGCGCGGGGCTGGGGAGCAGCGCGGCCAGGGCCTTCGCCACCTCCCGCAACAACCCGGGGTCGGTCTCGAACCTCCACTTGTCCAGGTAGTACTTGCTCCGCTTCCCGGAGGAGAGCACGAAGTCACCCTCCAGGTAGCAGGCTGTCTTGATCTCCTGCGCGAGTTCGTCTCTGGTCACTGTGTTCGCTCCTTCCCGGTCGGCGACGCACTAGAATTCGATCCCCTTCCGCGCGCCGATGCCCTGCTGGTAGGGATGTTTGACCGCCTTCATCTCCGTCACCAGGTCGGCCGCCTCCACGATTTCCGCGGGCGCGGCGCGGCCGGTGAGCACCAGCTCGACGCGCTCGGGCTTGCCCTCGATGAGTTCCCGCACCTCCTCGAGCGAAATCAGCCCGGCCCCCACGGCGCCGAAGATCTCGTCCACCACCACGATGTCGCAGCCCTCGCCCGTCAGCGCCCGGCGGGCGAAATCGAGTCCCCGCCGCGCCTGGGCGCGGTCCTCGTCGGAGGGAGGTAATTGCCACCAGGGAGCGCCCGCGGGCGCCTTGTCCGCATCCCCCCACTTCTCCGCGCCGAAGACGCGGAGTTCCAGGTCCGGGGCCAGCCGCTCGGCTGCGGCCCGCTCCCCGGAGGCGATCTGGCCCTTCATGAGCTGGACGAAACACACGCGCAACCCCTGCCCCACGGCCCGCAGCGCCAGCCCCAGCGCGGCCGAGGTCTTGCCCTTGCCGTCTCCGGTGTAGATCTGCACCAATCCCTTGCTCAAGCCCACGTGGGTCAATCCTCCATTTCCTCTCCCCGCGAGGCCATGCCCCCGAGGTGACAGGTATCGTTCAGACAGGCCACCTGGAACACCTCCGGGGTGCCCTTGATGGTGGTGATGGAGCCGTTGCTGATCCAGGTGAGGCTCCACAGCGAGAGGGGGATGCTGAGGATGTCGTACACGGCCGACTTGATGGGGCCGCCGTGGGTCACCACCGCCACCGTCTCGCCGGGGTGCGCCCCCGCGATGGCGCGGAGGGCCTTCATCACCCGCTCGCACATCGCCGGCTGATCCTCCCCGTCCGGAGGCGCGTTACGCAAGCGGTCCGACTGCCAGGTGAGAAACCACAGGCCCTGGGACGCGCCGGCCTCCTCCATGGTCTTTCCCTCCAGCACCCCGAAGCTGCGCTCCCGCAGGGCGCGGGCAAACTGGGGGGTGAGGTTGTGGGGCGCGGCGACCGCCTCCGCGGTCGCCCTCGCCCTTCCCAGGTCGCTGGAGTAGACGGCGCTGATCGTGGCCCGCGCCAGGCGCTCCGCCACCAGGCGGGCCTGCTCCTTTCCGCGCTCGCTGAGGGGCGCGTCTTGCTGGCCCTGCACCCGCCCCTCCACGTTCCAGGTGGTCTCCCCATGCCTCACCAGCAACAGCGTGGCTTCCCGGCTCCGTTCCTCCATTCCATCCTCCAATCCGATGCCATTCTCAGCTTCCTCCCCTACCCCAGATCACCCGGCTGATTCCACCCCAGCTGGGCGCCGTCTCTCGCCACTTGCACCGCGCCGAGGCGGATCCCCCGCGTCCTCCGCGCCGCCTCCTTCAGCGGCGTGTACACCAGCAGGCGGCGCGCGGCGAAATCCACCCGCTCCACGATGCCCAGCCCCAGGG
>WFSF01000108.1 GCA_015486155.1 Armatimonadota bacterium | reverse complement strand
GTGCCGGGAGGCGGTGAGAGAGGAGCTGACCCAGCTTGGCCTCCTCTGAACACGAGACGGCGCTGCGCGAGGTGGAGGAGGAGATCCGTCGCTGCCGCCGTTGCCCGCTGTGCCGCACCCGGCGGCGGGCGGTGCCCGGCGAGGGGCGTCCGGACGCGGACATCATGTTCGTGGGCGAGGCGCCCGGCGGAGAGGAGGACGCGCAGGGGAGGCCGTTTGTGGGGGCCGCGGGGAGACTCCTCACCAACTTGCTGCGCTCCATCGGCATAGACCGCAGGGAGGTGTTCATCACCAACATCGTGAAATGCCGGCCGCCGGGCAACCGCGACCCGCTTCCGGAGGAGATAGAGGCCTGCAACGAATACCTCCTCACGCAGATCGCGCTGATCAAGCCCAAGATCATCTGCACGCTGGGCCGGTTCGCCGCCCAGACCCTCATCGCCGGGAATCTATCCATCAGCCGGGAGCACGGAAAGCCGAGAAGGTTGAGCGGGATTCTGTACGTCCCCATCTTCCACCCCGCGGCCGCCCTCCACCAGCCGCGCTTCGCGGATGCGCTGGAGTCGGACTTCCGTGCGCTGCGCGGGATTCTGGACGAAGAGATGAAGAGCACTCGCATGGGAGGCAATAACTGATGCCGCGCGCCAAGGTATCGCTCAACCTCGCCACCATCCGGCCCGCCTCCTTCGACAAGAAGATTCAGGCGGTGGTGAGGGCGGGTTTCCCCGCGGTGGGGCTCTGGTACGACGAGGTCAAACGCTGGAGCGACTATGAGCGGCGGGAGTTTCGGATGGCCGATCTCCGGGTCTCCGAGATGGTGGGCGTCACCGGGTGGATGGACCTGGACCGGATGACGCGCACCATCGCCCTCGCCCGCGCCGAAGAAGTGTTTGCGGCCGCGGCCGACCTCTACTGCCAGGTGGTGGTGGCCGAGCCGGACCGCCGGGAGGCGGACCTGGTGGAGACCGCCATGCAGTTCGCCGAGCTTTGCCGGCTGGCGCAGCCTTCGGGCGTGAGGGTGGGGCTGCACTTCGATGGGGCCGCGGGGACGGTGAAGGATATTCGCACCGCCTGGCAGGTGGTGGAGGCGTCGGAGTGCCCCAACGCAGGCCTGGTGATCGACACCTTCCATTATTTCCTGGGAGGCTCGACCCCGGATATGCTGGAGCCGGTTCCCGGGGATCGCATTCTGTTGGTTCAGCTGGCGGATTGCCTGGAGATGCCGCGGTACGAGTTGAAAGATCAGCACCGCGTCTACCCGGGGACGGGGACGATTCCGCTGGAGCCGCTGCTGGCGGCGTTGTGGGAGAAGGGATTCGACGGGTACTACTCGCTGGAGCTGATGAACGAGGACTACTGGATGGAGGACCCTGTGCTCGTGGCGCAGGACGCGATGCGTACCCTGCGAAGGCTGGGAATTACATAAAGGAGGACTGCGCCATGGACAGGCGTGTAGTGAAGGAACTGGACAAGATCTGTGAACGGATACGCAAGGATTTCGACGCCAAGGACGCGGCCAGGGAAAAGGCGCTCGCCCTCACCCGTGAGGTAATCCGCAACAGCGCCAACGCCATCCGCGCCGTGCACCGCGGGGAATTCGAGGACGCCAAGGCGCTCATGGACAAGAGTGCCGGATTGCTGGCCGAGGTGGAGGAGGCGCTGAGGGACCACCCGGATGTGTACTACGCCGGCTTCGTGCACGACTCCCAGAAGGAACACGCGGAGGCCCACCAGACCTATGCCATGATCCGGGGAGAGCCGCTCCCCAGCCCGGAGGAGATCGGCGTCCAGTACGCCGCCTACCTCAACGGCCTGGGCGACACCGTGGGCGAGCTTCGGCGGCACGCGCTGGACAAGGTGCGGGAGAACGACATCGCCTGGAGCCAGGGGATCCTGGAGGTGATGGACGACATCTACTACACCATGGTCTCGCTCGACTACCCGGCCGCCATCTCCAAGGGCCTCAAGCGCACCGCCGACGTGGTCCGCTCCCTCATCGAGCGCACCCGCGGCGACCTCACCAACGCCGTCCGCCAACAGCAGCTCGAGGCCTCCCTCGCGCGGCTGGAGGAGAAATTGAACGAGGGGAAGTAGGGAGGGGCAATATTGTTTGCCCGCCAGGCCGTGTGGCGGATTGCCCCTCTGAAGAGGACCGCGCATTGATGGCGACGCGCTGCGCAAGCGTCGCCGGATGGATCCCTCGCGTTATTACGGCCGAGTGCTTGCGGCACTCGGGCTCGGGATGACAGAATCGGCGGGCATGTCGTCCCGCCGGCGGCGGGACGACATACCCGCCCTACAGAACGGCCGCGCCCTACGAAACGGCCGGCGGGTGTGGGCACGCCCGCCCTATAATTCCCTGTTCTTGCAGCCGATTGCTTATTGTCCCGAGGGAAACGCGCGTGCTATAATCCGCCACCATGGCAGAGAGCAAGGACAAGGTCATTTTCAGCGCCATGCAGGTGACCGGGAAACTCCACCTCGGCAACTACGAGGGGGCGTTGCGCAACTGGGTGCGCCTGCAGGACGAGTACGAATTGTATGCGGGGATCGTGGATCTGCACTCTCTCACCACGACTTTCCGGGACACCAGCGAACTGCGGGCCAATATCCGCGACGCGGCCCTGGATTACCTGGCGGCCGGGCTGGACCCGGAGAAGACCGCCATTGTGGTCCAGTCCTGGGTGCCCGCGCACTCAGAATTGCACGTGTTGTTGTCCATGATCACCCCCCTGGGCTGGCTGGAGCGGGTTCCCACCTACAAGGAGAAGCGGGAGCAGCTGCACATTGCCAATCCCTCCTACGGGCTGCTGGGGTATCCGGTGCTGATGGCGGCCGATATCCTCGTCTACCGCGCCACCGACGTCCCCGTGGGGAGGGACCAGGTGGCCCATCTGGAGTTGACCCGCGAGATCGCGCGGCGGTTCAACCACCTCTACGGGGAGACGTTCCCGGAGCCGCAGGCCCTGCTGAACGAGTTCGCCGTCCTGCCCGGGCTGGACAACCGGAAGATGAGCAAGTCCTACGGCAACTGCATCTACCTGTCCGACTCGGAGGAGGAGGTGCGCAAGAAGGTCCGCAGCATGTTCACGGATCCGGAGAAGATCCGCAAGAACGACCCCGGGCATCCCGCCCAATGCCCGGTGCAGGCCTACCACGCGGCCTATGATGCGGAGGGCGCGGCCGAGGCGGCGCCGGCCTGCGAGGCGGGCACGCTGGGGTGTGTGGCCCACAAACAGCAGGTGGCCGACCTGATGGTGCAGAGGTTGACTCCTCTCTGGGAGAGGCGGGCTGCGTGGGCGGCGAAACCGGCGGAAGTGGACGAAGTGCTGGCCGAAGGAGCGCGGCGGGCGAGGGCGAAGACTGAAGAGACCATGGAAATGGTCTGGCGGGCGATGAAACTGAGGTGAGGGATGTTGGTGGACAATGGGGCGGGAATGAGGCATTCTTAGCCTGAGGCGGTGTGGTGGCGGATCGAGGCAGGGGAGCAGCGGCAGGGGAAGCGCCGGGAGACGGCGCTCCTTCTGTCGGGGCAGTGGACACAGCATACGTCGCGGCAGTGGAGGCGGTAATGGTTGTAGCACACAAGGAGGCCGTCCCGGAGGGGGTGCCCCAGGACCGGGTTTTCACCGGCCATCGGATCACCACTCCGGTCTTCGCGGGCCCGATAGATCTCCTCATCTACCTGGTCCAACACGACGAGATCGACATCTTCGCGTTCGCCCTCCGGGCCATCACCGCGGATTACCTGGCCTATCTCGACGGCCTGAGCGAGCGCGATATCGAGCAGGTGGGGGAGTTCATGGTGATGGCCGCGCAGCTGATGGAGATCAAGAGCGCGCGGCTGCTGCCCGCCCCACCCTCGGAGCAGGAGGAAGAGGAGGAGGTCGGGGACCCGCGCGCGAAGCTGCTGGAGCGGTTGCTGGAATACAAGCGTTACCGCAGCGTGGCCGAGCAGCTGCGGGAGCGGGCGGAGATGCAGCGGTGGGTGTTCTTCCGCGCCGCCCTCGCCAACGGAAACGGCGAAGCCCGGGAGCGCAAGCTGGAGCTGACCGACGTCTCGGCCTTTGACCTGTGGGCGGCCTTCCAGAATGTGCTCACCCGGGTGAAGGAGAAGCCGCCGCGCAACGAGATCGAGAGGCCGCGCTTCACCGTGGCCCAGAAGATGGCGGCGGTGGCCTCCAAGGTGAAGTGGGCGAAGGAAAGGCTTCGGTTCGCCGACCTGTTCCAGGAAGACGCGACCGTGATGGAGGTGATCGTCACCTTCCTGGCGATCCTGGAACTGATTCGACTGAAGCGGATACGTGTGGTGCAGGAGGGGCTTTTCGGGGAGATCTGGGTGGAGCCGCCGGAGCAGCCTGAGCAAGCATGAGCCATCAGGAATCTGGAGCAGACGAAGACTCTGTGGAGGAATCGCAGACCACTCCTCCTGAGCAGGCCGAGGACCGCGGCAAGCTGCGGGCTCTGGAGGCGGTGCTCTTCATGGCCGCCGATCCCCTTCCGCCGGAGGAACTGGCCGGGATCCTGGAGATCAACCCCAAGGAGGCGGAAGCCCTGGCGCAGCGCCTGGCCGACGAGTATGCGGAGCGCGGCCTTCAGGTGACGCGGATCGCCGGGGGATACCAGGTGGGGACGCGGCCGGAGTACGGTCCCTATGTGGCCAAGCTCCACAAGCCGGAGCGGTTCCGGCTCACCAGGGCCTCGCTGGAGACGCTGGCCATCATCGCCTACCGTCAGCCGGTCACCCGGCCGGAGATCGAGTCCATCCGCGGCGTGAACTCGGATTCCGCGGTGGACACCTTGCTCCAGTATGAGTTGATTCGGGAGGCGGGGCGCAAGGATGCGCCCGGCCGGCCGGTGCTCTACCGCACTACGGAGCAATTCCTGGGGCAGTTCGGGCTGAATTCCATCGAGGATCTGCCGCGGCTGGAGACCATCCCCGTCGAGGCGCCCCAGGTAGTGGAGCCGGACCATGAGACGGAAGACGACCGCGCGGGGGAGACCGCGCGCTATGAGGAAACGCGAGAGCCGGATACGCCGCCCCTGGAGGAGAGCTGAGACCTGCGTTCGTGACGGTCATAGTTCATCTCGGCCGCATCGGCGGCCGGCCTTCTGGGGGCTCTCTCCACTGGCCGCCGCATTGTGGCTGCTGCTGACCGCCGCGATTGCGCCTGCGGCGCGGCCGGTGGTGGATGCCAAGTCGGCGGTGTTGGTGGACGCGGCCACCGGCGTCATGCTCTACGGAAAGGCCCCCCACCAGCGCCGGCCGGTCGCCAGCACCACCAAGATCATGACCGCGCTCATTGCGCTGGAATCCTCCAGCCCGGACGATTGGGTGACGGTGAGCAAGAACGCCACGCGCGTGGAGCCCTCCATCCTCGACCTCAAGCCCGGCGAACGGGTGCGGATGAACGACCTGCTGACCGCGCTGCTGCTCAAGTCGGCCAATGACGCGGCGGTGGCGATCGCGGAGCACGTGAGCGGCAGCGTGAAGACGTTCGCGGACAAGATGAACGCGCGCGCCCGCGAGCTGGGGGCGCGGGACACCCATTTCGTCAATCCGCACGGGCTGAACGAGCCCGGCCACTACTCCTCGGCCTACGACCTGGCCCTCATCACCAGGGAGGCGCTCAAGTATCCGCTGTTCCGGGAGCTGGTGGGCAAGAAGGCGGCCGAGGTGTTCCGGCCGGACACCGTGGGCGAGGAGGTGGTGTCCAACCACAACAAGTTGCTGTGGAGGTCCGACTATGTGGACGGGGTGAAGACGGGCTATGTCGCCGCGGCCGGGCCGTGCATCGTGGCCTCCGCCACCAAGAACGGGTGGCAGCTGGTGGCCGTGGTGCTGGACAGCCCCCAGCGTTATGACGACGCCCTCGCGCTGCTGAACTGGGGGTTCACCACTTTCCAGAGGAAGACTTACGCGGAGCAGGGGGAGGCGGTGGACCGGGTGCGGGTGAGACGGGGAAGAAAGGCCGTGGTGGGTGCGGTCTGCAAGAATACTCTCGCCGCTGTGGTCGGCCCCGGCATCGAGGACGATTACCGGCTGGACCTGCGGGAGAAATCCCTGGAGGCGCCGGTGAAGAAGGGCGCGGTGGTGGGGGAGGCGCGCCTGATGTCCGGGGAGAAGGTGTTGCTGAGTTCGCCCTTGATCGCGGCCGAGGCAGTTCCGCTCTCCCGGGTCGTCGTGGCCTGGTGGTGGGGATGGCGGATGGCGCTGGGGCTGGCCGCGATGGCGGTGATGGTGAGGACGAGTGCAAAGATTATCAAGGCTAATCGCCGCCGCCGGCGTCGCCTCCCGCCGCAAGTGTGAGGAGTTGATCCGGGCCGGCCGCGTGCGCCTGGACGGCGAGGTGGTCACCAACGTCGGGGTGAAGGCCGACCCGGCGCGGGCGCGCATCGAGGTGGACGGCAAGCCGGTGACCGTGCAGCCGCCGGAATATATCCTCCTGAACAAGCCGCGCGGCCCGCTCTCCGCGGCCAGCGATGACCGCGGGCGCGAGACGGTGGTGGCTCTGGTGAAGGGGGTCGCGGCGAGATTGTATCCGGTCGGTCGGCTGGACGCGGACGCGGAGGGGTTGCTGCTGCTCACCAATGACGGAGACCTCACCTACCGGCTCACCCATCCCCGCTACCGGGTGGACAAGGTGTACCAGGCGGAGGTGAAGGGGACGCCGGGCCGCGCCGCATTGGAGCGTCTGCGCCGGGGGGTGATGCTTTCCGACGGCCCGAGCAGGGCGGTGAGAGCGCGGGTGGTGGGGAAATGGGAGCATGGCGCGCGCGTGGAGCTCACGCTCCATTCCGGCCGGAAACGGGAGGTGAAGAGGCTGCTGAAGGCGGTGGGGCATCCGGTGGTAAGGCTGAGGAGGGTGCGGATGGGCCCTCTCACCCTGGGCGGATTGGCGCCCGGCCGGTGGCGCCGCCTGACCGAGGAAGAAGCGGCGCGCCTGCGCGCCTACGTGAGGCGCAGGGAACAGGAGGCGAAGAAAACGAGAGGCGGGGGCGAATAAAGGCGGCGCGCTAGACCGCGCGCACCACTTTGCCCGCCTTGAGGCACTTGGTGCAGACCCGCATGGTGACGGGCGTCCGCCCCTTCATCACCCGGACGGTCTGGAGATTGGGGAGCCACCGGCGCTTGGTGCGCACATGCGAATGGCTCACATTATAACCCGTGCGAGGGCCTTTTCCACAAATATCACAGCGTCGCGCCATTGGGAACTCCATGGAAAGGATGCGTGTCGAAGTTGTGCGGCGATTATGATAGCATAGATGGCGAGATGATATCAACCCATACATGTAGGGAGAAACGAGGGCTGCGGTTCCCGTGAGGGTCGGCGACCTTTATGACATAGTGCGGAGGCCTCCCATACTGTCTCCGGACGACTCGCTCGCGAAGGCTATCCGCTGGCTGCGGGCGCGGGATCTCCCCGCGCTTCCCGTCGCCGAGGGCTCCCGTCTGCTGGGCCTGGTGCGGGAGGGCGATATCGCGCGCGCCATCGGCGCTCTCCCCCCGAGCGCGGCCTCACAGGTGCCGGTGAGAGCGGTGATGACTCCGCCCGGGGTCGTCGCATTTTCCCACCAGACGATGGAGGAACTGGCCGCGTTGCTCCAGGAGGCGCACGGCGAGCCTCTGCCCGTGTTCACCCCGGACGGCCGCTATCTGGGGATGATTCTCGCCAGGGATGCGCTGGCCGCGCTGGCCGGGCAGCCCATCGTGCCCCCGGTGGCCGGCCTGGCGACTCCCCTGGGGGTGTATCTCACCACCGGCGCGGTGCGCGCGGGCGCGGGCAACCTCGGCCTGGTGCTCACCGGAGTCGCGCTGATGGTGATAAACCTGCTGGCGGGGGGGATACTGTATGGCATCGGATGGGTGGTGGATCACGCGACGGCGCAGGGGCCGCCCCCCACGGAGCTCGGGATCACGCTGGCGGTGGTTCTGTCCGCGATGCAGATGCTGCTGTTCCTGCTCCTGCTGAGATTGTCGCCCCTGGCCGCCATTCACGCCTCGGAGCACATGGTGGTGCACGCCATCGAGGAAGGGGAGGACCTGAACCTGGAGAAAGTGAGGGCGATGCCGCGCGTGCATCCGCGCTGCGGCACCAACCTGATGGCTCTGATGATCCTGTTGGTGATCGCGGGGCAGTTCCTGGGCGCTCTGGATCAGGCGAATCAGGATGTGCAGATGATGGTCCTGTTCGCGCTGGTCCTCATCGTGCTGGTGAGTTGGCGGCGTCTGGGAGCGGGGCTCCAGCGGTGGGTGACCACCAGGCCGCCCTCCGACCGCCAGCTGGCGCGCAGCATCGAGGTCGGGAAGGAGCTGCTGGAGAAGGTCAGGCGGCAGCCGGGAGCGCGCGCGAATTTCTGGCAGCGGGTGTGGAACGCGGGCTTCGTCCAGGTGATCGCGGGGTTTTTCCTGACGACGTTGCTGGCGGACTACGGGCCGCGGGTGGTAGGGTTCCTGTGGCAACATCTGATCAAGTGAGTGCGGCAAGGACGTCATGGCAAGAGAACTAATCAAGGAAGCGCTTTCAAAAGCACTGGCGGCCGCCCGGGAGGCCGGGGAGGTTCCCGGCGACCTGGGGGTCGAGGCGGAGCTGCGGCCCCCGCGCGATCGGCGGTGGGGGGATATCTCCACCAACCTCCCCATGGTGATCGCCAGCGCCGCCAATCTCAATCCGCGCGCGGTGGCCCAGGCGATGGTGGCGCGCCTCGACCTGCCGGAGGAGGTGGTCCAGAAGGTCGAGGTGGCCGGGGCCGGGTTCATCAACTTCACTCTCAGCCCCGAATGGCTCCGGGGGGTGGTGAGGCGGGTGCTCACCGAGGGAGAGAATTACGGGCGGAGCGACGCGGGTGGCGGGAAAAAATTGCTGCTGGAGTTCGTCAGCGCCAATCCCACCGGCCCCCTGGCGGTGGTGCAGGGCCGCGCCGCGGCCATCGGCGACACGCTCGCCAATCTCCTCGCGCATACGGGCTGGAGGGTGTCGCGCGAGTACTACGTGAACGACGCCACCAACAGCACGCAGGTGCGCCGGTTCGCGGAGACCCTGGAGGCCCGCTACCTGCAGCATTTCGGCCGGGAGGCCGCGGTGCCCGAGGACGGCTATCAGGGGGACTACGTGGTCGAGATGGCCGAGGAGCTGGTGAAGGAACAGGGCGAACGCTATCTCGACATGGAGCCCGAGGAGCGCCTGAGCGCGCTCACCGAGTACTCCCTGCAGAGGATCGTGGAGAGCCAGCGCCGGGACATGCAGGCCTTCGGCATCGAGTTCGACACCTGGTTCCTCGAGAGCTCGCTCTACGAGAACCACGAGGTGGAGGCCACCATGGATGCGCTCAAGGCCGGGGGATACACCTACGAGGCCGAGGGCGCCCTGTGGCTGCGGGCCACCGAGCTCGGCGACGAGCAGGATCACGTCCTGGTGAGGCGGGACGGCCGCCCCAGTTACCTCGCGGCGGATATCGCCTACCACAGGAACAAGTTCGAGCGGGGCTTCGACCGCCTGGTGGACATCTGGGGGCCCGACCACCACGGCCACATCACCCGCCTGAAGGCGGGCGTGCAGGCGCTCGGCTACGACGCCGGGCGGTTCGAAATTCTCATCCACCAGATCGTGCGCCTCTTCCGCGGTTCGGAGATGGTGCGCATGTCCAAGCGCGCCGGCGACATCGTGCCCCTCTCCGGCCTGGTGGACGATGTGGGCAAGGACGCGGCCCGCTTCTTCTTCCTCATGCAGTCCATGGAGAGCCACCTCGACTTCGACCTGGAACTGGCGAAGAAGCAGGCGGCCGACAACCCGGTGTACTATGTCCAGTACGCGCACGCGCGCATCTGCTCCATTCTGCGCTCCGCGGAGGAGAAGGGAATCTCCCTGCCGGAGATCGAGGCCGTGGATCTCGACCTGCTGGGGGAGCCGGAGGAGCTGGAGTTGATGCGCAAGCTCGCCGACCTGCCCGAGGAGATCTCCCAGGCCGCGGCCCGCTACGAGCCCCATCGCATGACGCGGTACGCGCGGGAGCTGGCCTCCGTGTTCCACGTGTTCTACACCAAATGCCGCGTGCTGGGCGACGATCCCGCCCTGACGGGGGCCCGCCTGGCGATGGTGACGGCCGCGCGGACGGCCCTGGGGATCGTGCTCCGCATACTGGGCGTCTCCGCCCCGGAGCGAATGTGACCCCTTCGCGCCGGGGGAACGGAGGCGCGTCTGGAGACCTGAAGGGGCCGGCTCCGCCCATGAAGGAGCGAGGGGAGACCGACGGCCCTCTGGAGGCCGCGGGATTGTGCCCATGAAAGCGCCTGTTACATCACTGGCCGGGTCTGCACACAGGACGGATGAGGATGCCGTCCAGGCCGTGTTCGCGGCGATCTGGCGGACATGGCGCGGCGGCCTTCATCTGCGTCCCCGCGCGGGCCTGCCGGAGCTCGCCTGGGCCGCGCTGGGCGTGACCGGACCCAGGGCCGCGTTGCGGCGGTCCGCAAGACGCCTGGACGAGACCACGCCGGGGTGGGTGGAGCGGGCGGCCTGGGCGGCCTGCGAGGCGGCCATGGCCGGGGACGGGGAGGAGAGAATCGCCCTCGCCTGCGCGCTGGCGGGCACGCGGCCGCTGAGAGACCTCGCCCCTCTGGAAAGGGCCTTCTGCCACACGAATACCAGGGAGGAGGCGCGGTTCTGGCTGCTCTTGGCATGCGCCGGCTCCGACACCGCGGAGTCGCGGAGAATCTGGCGCGAGGCGGTGAGCCGCTGGAGATGGGAGAGCCATCCGGCCGCCAAAGCCATCTCCTGGCTGGCGCTGATTCGCTGTGTGCTCGGCGGCTGGGGGAGCTGGATCGAGTTCTGGGATGCGCTGGTGGGCGGGCGTCTGCTGGACCTGGCGGGAGAGGGGCCGCGGCTGCGGCGGAACCTCGAAGCCGTGGGGCTCTGGTCTCACCCGCGCTTCTCCAAATGGTATCGGCAGGCGGTCTACCAGGCCTCCCACGAGCCCGACGTGACGGTCTCGTTCGACACCGTGAGCTGGATTCGCGATTTCCCCGGCGAGGCCTATCTCTGGCAGGGGCTCTCCATGCTGGAGAAGAGGCTCGACAATTGGTGGCCGCTCTATCTGGTGAGATGGAGTTCCGGTTGCGACCCGGACTCCCCCGCGGTCAGGGCGCAGCTGGCCGAGTTCTCCCCGGTGACGCTGTGTGCGCTGTCGGTGTTGCGGCCGGATTTTGCGGAGGCGGCGGGGGCGGCGTTGCGCTCCCCCTTCCATGCGGCGGCCGTGTCGTGGCTGATCGAAACGAAGTCGCGGGCGCGCGTGGACCTGAAGTGGGTGGAGGGGGTGCTCAAGGAATGGGCGCGGGTGACCGGCGATCCGTTCGTGGAAGCGGTGGGAGGAATATGCTCCGTCACCCCGCCCCAGGACTATCTGCCCCGGCTGGGCGAGGGCGCGAGACGCCGGTCGTTTCTGCGCTTCCAACTGGTGCCGGACATCAACCGGCTGATGGACAATCTGCTCTACGTGCACGCGGTGCGGGGACGGCATTTCGGCGTGATCCTGAAGGAGGCGACGCGGCGGAGACCGGCGGCGATCCGCGCGCTCGCGCTCTTGCCGGCCCGCGCTCAGGATTCGTCCCCGACGCTGCTGGAGTTGGCGCGGGGCCCGGCCGGACCCTTCCGGGAGGCGGCGCGCGAGACGCTCGCGGCGCTCGCGGCGCGCGCCGGCGCCGAGGACCTGGCGCAGTTCGAGAGGCGGGTGGACCTGGCGCAGGCGTGGGCCGACGGAGGGCTGGAGGGAAGATCGGCGCGGGTGTGGTGGGACATCGCAGGCTACCGCGTCCGCCTGGCGGTGGCGGAGGGCGAGGTGGTGGTGCGGGTGTTCTCCCACCGCCGGCCGCTCGCGGGCGTGCCCGCCCGCGTCCGCCGCCACCAATCGTGGCAGGAGGTGATCGAGGCAAAGGCGCGGCTGGCCGAGGCGCACCGCTATTTCCGCCGGCGGCTGGAGGAGGGAATGGTGGTGGGCGTTCGCTATGCGGCGCGCGACTTCTCCCTGCTCCTGGGCAGCCCGGTGGTGCGCGCGCTGGTCGGCAAGCTGGTGCTGCGAGTGGACGATGAGGAGGTCCTGTGGACGCAGCTGGCGCACCCGGAGCGATCCTCCCCGCCCGACCGGCTGCGGGAGGCCGACGAGGTCGAGGTGGTTCACCCCGTCTATCTGGCGCAGGCGGGCCGCCTGGGGCAGTGGCAGGAGTGGATGATCCGGGAGCGCGTCGCGCAGCCGTTCAAGCAGGTCTTCCGCGAGGTATATCTGCCGGCCGAGGGGGAAGCGGAGGGGAAGATATGTGACCGGTTCTCCGGCCAGCGCATCCGCGCCCGGCAGGCGTTCGCGCTCCTGAAACAGCGCGGATATGCGCCCAAGCGCGGGGTCGCGGTGAAGGAGTGGCCCGAGGCCCGGGTGCGGGCCTATGTGCAGTGGGCGGCGGACGATGAGGAAGTGGGGAAAATGCTGGGAGGCGTGAAGAGGGGACCGGTAACCACCGGCGCGGTGTGGTTCGAGGAGGAGGGGGGACGGAGAATGAGGATCGGCGAGGTGCCCCCGGTGGTGTTCAGCGAGACCCTGCGGGACGCCGACCTGCTGGTGTCACGGGCGGCCTCGGGGGAGATGGGCTTCACCTCCGCGGAGACCATGCGCCTGCGGGCCGCGCTGGTGCGATACGTGGCGCGCGCGCTGGGAATCACCACGGTCTACGTGAGCGAGGACTGCCGCCACGCCATCGTGGAGGGGTCGCTCGCCACCTACCGGGTCAATCTGGGCAGCGGCTCCGTGCTCCTGGAGGGCAGCCGCCGGAGCCTGGACGCCGGCCTGATCCCCGGCCCGACGTTGGAGCCGGTTATGGGGCAGGCGGTGGACGCGCACACCGCGCGCATCGTGAGCATCGTGCTCGCCCTCTGCGAGGACCGGAAGATAGCGGAGCCCGAGTTCAGGAGGCAAATCGGCCTCCCGCAGGAGAAAAGCGGTGGGTGAGGAATCCTTCCCTGGCATATGCGGCGCCAGGTTGCGCCGGAATCAACCGCCCGAGGGAGCGCTCTGGTGACCGGACCCGAGGATCGTCTCATCGTGGCCCTCGACTACCCGGCCGCCCCGCCCGCGCTGGAGCTGGCGCGCGCGGTGGCCGGGCAGGTGGGTATGTTCAAGGTGGGGCTGGAGTTGTTCCACTCCGCCGGCCCCGGGGTGATCGAGGAACTGCGCGGCCTGGGGGGGCGGGTGTTCTACGACGGCAAGTTCCTCGACATTCCGAACACCGTGGCCGGGGCCGCGGCCGCGGCGGCCCGCATGGGGGTGACTATGTTCAACGTACACGCGTTGGGGGGGCAGGCGATGATGCGGGCCGCGAAGGAGGGCGCGGCGCGGGGGGCGGACCAGGCCGGGGAGC
>WFSF01000107.1 GCA_015486155.1 Armatimonadota bacterium | reverse complement strand
CTCCCCCACCCACGGTCCGCCTCCCCTCACCGTCACCTTCACCGACCGGTCCAGGGGAGGAGCCACCGCGTGGACTTGGGATTTCGGAGACGGCGAGACCAGCTATCTCCAGCACCCGACCCACACCTACGCGGATTTCGGCTGCTATACGGTCTCACTGGAGGTGATCACTCCCTCCGGCCCATGCACGGACACCCGCACCAAGCTCATCACCGTTGGATTCTCGGACATAGACTTCCAACAGTGGGCGGCTGACTACATCATCGCCGCGGCCAAAGCCGGCATCGTCAAAGGGTTCCCGGAGGGCGACTATCGGCCTTCCCTCTCCGTAACCCGGGATCAGATGGCGGTGTACGTCTCCCGGGCGCTGGCGGGCGGAGACGAATACATCCCCACCGGCCCGGCGCAGCCGACCTTCTCAGATGTCCCCGCCGATCACTGGGCGTACAGGTGGGTGGAATACGCGCACGCGGAGGGCATCGTGGCCGGCTATGACGACGGCACCTATCGCCCCACCGTAGAGGTGGACCGCGGACAGATGGCGGTGTACATCGCCCGGGCAATCGCTACGCCGAGCGATGGGGTGGATCTGGAATTCTACACCCCGCCCGAGACACCCACCTTCCCGGACGTGCCGGCCGACTTCTGGGCTTACAACTACATCGAGTACATAGCCGGCCGCGGGGTGGTAAGCGGTTACGACGACGGCACCTACCGACCGGACCTGGTTGTGACCCGCGACCAGATGGCGGTGTACATCCAGCGGGCCTTCGATCTGCCCATGTAGCGGCCCTCGCCCAGCGCGCTCAATCCCCCTCCCGCCGCGGCCCCAGGGGCACATATATCCGCTCCGGGCGCGTCCGGCGGCCCGCCACCGGCCAGCCCGCGTCGTCGGGCCAGGAGATCTTGCGGTCGAGCCGGTAGTTGCCCTTAAAGCCGGGGGGGCGGACGCCCATATCTCTCACCACCGCGCTGAAGCGGCGGCTCTTCATGGCCCGCGCGATCTCCGCGGTCAGGTCATCGTCCACCGTCCCGTAGTCGTGAATCATCACGTCCCTGAGCGCCGCGTAGTGCGCGGTGGTCTGCTTCCCCACCAGGGACAGCAGATAGCCGTGGAAAGACATGTACACCTCACCCGGGTATCCGGCCGCCATCTCCATCACCTGGTCCCACCCCCGCCGATCGGCCTGAGTGGGAATGTGTGCGCCCGGCGGATACCAGAGCCAGACGAACTGGGCGAGGCAGAGCAGGCACAAAACGGCCGTCAATCGCCGCGCTTCCTCGCTCGCCCGCGGCAGGCCTTTTTCCGCCGCGTCCAGCCCCAACCCGAGCACAATCGCCAGCCCCGCGTAGGCGGGCATCAGCACGTTCTCGACCCCCCCCTCGTTCAGCCGGGATACCCATGACCCGCTCAACGTCCCGGCCAGCAGCGCCAGGTAGAACCACGCCGCCGACTCTCTTCCCCGCCCCCGCGCCAGCGAGAAATACACCACGGCCAGCACCAGAGGCGCGAACAGCCTGGCCGCTATATCCCCCGTCCAGAAGCCCAGGATCATCTTGTCTACGACGCGATGGGTCCTCGGGAGCAGGAAGACATAGTACCGATACCAGCCTCCGGTGAGGTGGTCCCCGATCAGCGTGGTGGCGGCCACCAGTCCGACTACGGTGGCGGCGAAGATCAGCCCCCTGCGGCGGTGAGCCCACGCCGCCCACAGCATCAGGGGAAGCGAGACGATGAGCCCGGTCTGCTTGGTGAGGAAGGCCAGCGAAAACAGCGCCCCCGCCGCCGCGAAACCGAGGGCCGAACGCGCCCTCCGGAGCGCGTAGACCGCCGCCAGCAGCACGAACAGGAAGAGCGAGTCGACGCGGCAGATGTCGAAGTAGCCGCCGGTGATGTGGAACGTCGCCGCCAGCAGGCCGGAGGCCGTGAGGCTCGCAAACCAGTTGCCGGCCTCCCTCTTCACCAGCAGAAAGACCAGCGCGAAGGCCCCCAGCGAGGAGAGCAGGGAGACCAGCCGCAGGGGAAAGAACCCGCGACCCGGCAGGCCGAATCCGGTGATCTTGGCGACCAGGGCGGAGACGTAGAAATACAGCGGGGTATAGATGAAGGGCGTGAACTCGATGGAGGGACGGATGTAGATGGGCCGGCCGGCGAGGATGCGCCGCACGTAGTCCACATGCGCCCCCTCCATCCACTCCAGCTCATAGGGATAGCCGATCCGGCTGAGCGCGACGAACAGGTACACGGCCGCGAAGAAGAGACCGGCCAGCACCACGGCCAGCTTGAGCGCGCGGACCGTCCAGCCGGCTTCGGTCGTGCTCATGGTGACACCCGCGGCCGCCTGCCGCTCACCCCGTCCTGTAGTTCACCCCGTAGCCCCCTCGGGGATAGCGCCACTCCAGGTTCTGGCAATCCTGGCAGGCGATGCGGCAGCACCCGCACTCCAGGCATCCCTCGAAGAAGACGGTGATCTGGCCGTTCTCCCAGCGGTAGGTGTTGACCGGGCAGACGTAGGTGCACTGGCGCAGCTCGCACTGCTTGCACTTCTCCTGGTCAATAATCCGCAGATGGGATTCCTGATCCGGGCGGAACCCGTTGAGGAAGAGTTTCTGTTCCAGGGTGAGTTTTTTCATGCGATTGACCTCCAGGCGCCGTAGAAGTCGAGCGCCATGCGCCAGGGCATCCGTTTGCGAAGGGCGTCCCAGAATATCTTGCGCTGTTTGGCGCGCTTGGAGACGCCGTCCACGGTTAGCATCTCGCGGCAGGCCTCGTTGAGCAGGTCGGGGTAGAGGCTGAAGAACTCGGGATGTGTCTCGAAGAATCGGCTCATGTTCCGGTACTTGTAGAGGTCCTTGTAGATGAAACTGTCCCGGATGAGCTGGTCGTAGTAGGAGAGGCTTTCGGCCGAGAAGTCGTTCCACTCCTTCGCCCGGAGCACCGCCTGCGCGGCGAATTTTCCGGAGGTCATGGCGAGGTTCGATCCCTCCCGGTGCATGCTGTTCACCAGCATGGCCGCGTCCCCGACCACCAGCATTCCATGGGTGGAGAGCTTGGGCATTCCGTACAGCCCGCCCTCGGGGATGAGGTGGGCGAGGTACTCGCGCGTCTCTCCTCCCTCCAGCAACGGAGCCACCGCAGGGTGGGCCTTCATGTGCTCCAGCAGGTCATTGGGCGTGATACCCCGTTCCACCAATTCGGAAATCAGCACGCCGCACCCCACGGAGAGGGAATCCTTGTTGGTGTAGATGAACCCGGTGCCCACCATCCCCCAGGTAGCCTCCGCGTACAGCTCGATGGTGACCCCCTGGTCGCCGGAGACCTGGAACCTGTCCTCGATCACCTCCCGGGGGAGCGCGATCACCTCCTTGACCGCCAGCGCGGCCTCGTTCTTCGGGATCTCCTTTTTCCGCAGCCCCGCCTTCTGGGCGAGAAGGGAGTTCACCCCGTCGGCGGCGATCACCACGTCCGCGTACAGGTCCCCGTCCGGGCGCCCGGTGCGCACCCCCACCACCTTGTCGCCCTCCATGATGGGTTCCTCGACCACGGTCTCCGGAACGATCAGCGCTCCGGCCGCGCGCACCTGCTGGGCCATCCACTTGTCGAAGCGCGCCCGCAGCACCGTGAACGAATTGTAGGGCTCCTGAGCGAAGGCCTCGTGGCGGTGGGCCGCCTTGAAGGCGGCCTTCTCGGTGAGCACCCAGGCCTGGGTCTCCACCACGTGCCTCTCCAGAGGGGCCTCCCGCCAGAAGCCGGGGATGATCTGCTCGGTCGGCTGGCGGTACAGCACTCCGCCCATCACGTTCTTCGAGCCGGGGAAATCGCCCCGCTCGACGACGATCACGTTCAACCCCTCTTTGGCGAGGAGATAGGCGGCGGACATGCCGGCAGGGCCGGCGCCCGCCACGATCACATCGAATCGCTCCAACTGATCACTCATGGTTCACTCGCCCTCCCCGGCCGCGGCCTCGGAGGCATGTTCTTTCTTCAGGCGCGCCCGGCAGGCGCGCGTGAGCGCGGGCAGGATATCTCTCACATCCCCGACGATGCCCAGCGTGGCGACCCCGAAGATGGGGGCGTTGGGGTCGCGGTTGATGGCGATGATCACGTCCGAAGTCTGCATTCCCACCAGGTGCTGCACCGCGCCGGAGATCCCGCAGGCCAGGTATAACTTCGGCCTCACCGTCTTCCCCGTCTGGCCCACCTGCCGCTCGTGTGGGATCCAACCTTGATCCACCGCGGCCCGCGAGCCGGACATGGTTCCGCCGATCGCCTCAGCCAACTCCTGCAGCAACTCGAACCCCTCCGGGCCGCCCATGCCGCGGCCGCCCGAGACCAGGATGTCGGCATCCTCGATGCGGACCACGTGCGACGGGTCCTCCCGCGCGTATTCCACCAGCTTGACGGCGATGTCCTCTTCGCTCAGCCCCAGCGGCTCCTCGATCACCTCCCCGGTGCGCGACTCGTCCCGCTCCGGCATGGGCATCACGCGCGGCCTGACGGTGGCCATCTGGGGCCGGCGTTTCTCGCAGAGAATGGTGGCCATGATGTTGCCGCCGTAGGCCGGTCGGGTCTGCTCCAGCAGCTTGCTCTGGGGATCTATGCTCAAACCGGTGCAGTCCGCGGTCAAGCCGGTCTGCAGACTGGTGGCCACCGCGCCCGCCAGGTCCCGCCCCATGGTGGTGGCGCCCAGGAGCATGATCTCGGGGTGGTATTTCTCCACCAACTTGATCGTCCCGTGCAGATAGGGCTGGGTGCGGTAGTGGCCGAGCACGGGATCGTCTATCGTATACACCTTGTCCGCGCCGTAGCAGAAGGCTTCCTTGACGAGAGGCGAGACCTCATGCCCCAGCAACACCGAACAAACCTTGCCCCCCAGCGCCTGGGCCAACTCCTTGCCCTTTCCCAGCAATTCCCAGGACACCGTCGCCGGCTGCCCGTCGGTGTGCTCCACGAACACCCACACCTCCGGCGCTGGGCCGGCCTTGGCTGCGGCCGCGGGCTCGGCTGCGGCCGCAGGCTGCGCTTCTTTCTCTGCGGGCGCGGCCTCGGCCTGCTCCCCGCCGGACATCTCTATGGCCGAGGCCGGACAGGCGGCGACGCACTGGCCGCAGCCGTCGCAGAGTTCCGCATTGACTACGGCTGTGCCGTCCTCCATGGTGATGGCGCCCGTGGGGCACACCGCCACACATTGCTCGCAGCCGATGCAGGCGTCGCGCGAGATGACGGCGATGCTGGATGCTCCTGGTTGCTGTTCAGGCATGACTGCTATCCCTCGACGATACCGGCCTCTATGATCCGGTCCAATATCATGTTCGCGATCTTGTCCGCTTCTCCGTCGGCCGAGATGACTTCCCCCGGCTCACGCTGGGGCGGAGCGAAGATGCGCCGCACCTGGGTCGGCGACCCCGCGAGCCCCACCTCATCCGTGTTCACCGCGATCTCCTTCGCGCCCCACACGGGGATCGAGGTGCGCAACCCTTTGATTACCGCGGGCAGAGAGGCGTACTTGGGTTCGCCCAGCTCCTTGAGCACGGTGAGCAGGGCGGGCAGCGGCGCGTCCAGCACCTCCTCCGCCCCCTCCAGCACCCTGCGCACGCGGATGCGGCGTTTCTCCAGGTCCACCTCCTCGATCTTGCCCACATAGGTCAACTGCGCGTATCCGAGGCGGGTGGCGATGCCGGGGCCCACCTGGGCGGTGTCTCCGTCAATGGTCTGCTTGCCACAGATGACGAGATCCACCGGCTGCTCCCGGCCCAGCGCCTCCACGCCGCAGGAGAGCGCCTTGGAGGTGGCGAGGGTATCCGAGCCGATCAGCGCCCGGTCCGACAGCAGCACTGCGCGGTCCGCGCCATAGGAAAGCGCCTTCTGGAGCGCCTCGGACGCCTGGGGCGGTCCCATGCAGAGCAGGGAGACCATCGCCCCATACCGCTCCTTCAACTGCATCGCCGCCTCGATGGCGGGCATGTCGAAGGGGTTGATGATGGCGGGAATGCCCTCCCGGACCAGCGTGTTCGTCTCCGGGTCGATCCTCACCTGTGTCGTATCAGGCACTTGTTTGATGCAGACGACAATGTGCAACATGGCCGAATCCTGTCACCAACTTGGGGTGAGAGTCCGCCGAAGGCGGACTCCCTGTAAATTGTTCTACATCCCGCGAAGTCTCCCTTCCCGCCGGGAGACGACCTTCCGCCGGGCGGTGCGGAGTATGCAATATAGGGATCGCTTCTCATGGCGGCGCACACAGGTAGCAGGCCGGCGCGCGGAGAATCAGCAGGTGTGCTCATCCCCAAGACCGCGCGCGAGATCTGGCTCAACCGCATCCGCGTCTGGCTGCCGCCGGTGCTGGTGGTGGCGGCGCTGGCCCTGCGCAGGCCCGCGGGCGGCTGGCACTGGTGGGGCGCGGCGCTGGTGCTGGCCGGCGAGAGCATCCGCACCTGGGCCGCGGGACACCTCATCAAGGACGAGGCCCTGACCGTGGGCGGGCCCTATGCCCACCTGCGCAACCCGCTCTACCTCGGCAGCCTCCTCTCCACTCTGGGCTTTCTCACCATCCTGGGCGACCCCGTCCTCGCCGCCATCCTGCTCGCCATAGCGCTGGTGGTCTACGTGCCCACCATCAGGCAGGAGGAGGATTACCTGCGCCGGATGCACGGAGACGCCTTCACGCGCTACGCCTCCCAGGTCCCCGTCTTTCTCCCCCGTCTCCGCCCGGCCAGGGTGGACGGCGACGGCGTCCGCCGGAGCCGGTTCGAGTGGGCCTGGGTGTGGCGAAACAAGGAGCACCGCACCTGGGTGGGGCTGGCGGTGTTGTTTGGGTTGCTGGCGGCGCGGGCCCTGCTGTGAGCGGGTATGCCCCCCTACGCTCTCGCCCGTCCCCGCGCTTCCTTGACCGCTTCCTCTATGGCGTTCTTGATCTCGGGGCTGATGGGGATGGCGAAGCCGATGCCGATGTTGCCCACCCCGGAGGGGGAATAGATCGCCTGATTGACTCCGATCACCTTGCCGTTGATGTCCACCAGCGGCCCGCCGGAGTTGCCGAAGTTGATCGCCGCGTCGGTCTGGATGAGGTTGCGGTAGACGTTCCGGCCGCCCTCATCTCTCACCACCCGGCCCTTGGCGGAGATGACGCCCACGGTGACCGTCTCGGAGAACCCGAACGGGCTGCCCACGGCCATCACCCAGGAGCCCACCGGCGCCTCGTCGGCGTTGCCCAACGGCGCGGCGGGAAATTTTTCCCCGGGAGCGTCTATCTTGATGAGGGCCAGGTCCAGCGAGGGCGCGATGTTGACCGCGTGCGCCGGGTAGGTGGTCTCATCGGACATCGCCACCTGGATCTTGCTCGCATTGCGGATGACGTGCGCGTTGGTTAGCACGAAGCCGTCCTCGCTGATGATCACCCCGGAGCCGAGGTTCCTCTGCGTCCGCACCCTGGTCTCCGGCACCCATGGGTCGCCGAACGGGTCGAACATGAACTTGTCCCAGTCGAACACCCGGTATCGTTCCTTGATCTGCTGCTCTGTGTTGATGTTCACCACCGTGGGACGAATCCTGGCGGCGACGTCCACGAAGGTCGACTGAAGCTCGATCGCCTGCCGAGAGGGCGCCGCCACCGGCGCGGCCGTCGCCTGCGTGTCTGTGTTGTGGACGCTGTACATCAGCGCGGCCGCGACGATACCCCCCAGGAGGGCGCTCAGAAACAGCAGAAACGGAAGCGAACGACCGTACCGGCGCCACAGTGACCGATGTTCGTATGGATGCGGATTGGGAGTGAACTCGCCCGACATATGATGCCACCTCCGTCTCGAAGCAATTTCCGCGTGCTATTCAGTTAGACCGCTTCCGCGGCCCTTGGTTCCCCGCCCGCGGCCTCGCGGCCTCACATGGGCAGACCGAACGCCCTGGCCGCATACACCGCCATCTGGTCTCGGGTACAGAGTGCATCTGGCCGATAGGTACCATCATCATACCCCTGCACCACCCCCTGCTCTCTCACGTACTCCACATACTTGTAGGCCCAGTGGTCGGCGGGCATATGGCGTCAGCATCGCCGCTCATGAACGCTCACATGCCAACGTTTCTCCGGTGGCGGCCCAGCCGGTGGACAGGGAGAGGGTCAGGAGAAGGCATAGCAGGGCTCTCATTGGCGAAACTCCCTGATGGAAGTGTGCAACATGTCCTATGTTACCATGGGGCAGGTGGGGGGTGAAGTGAGGTTTCAGTGAACTCTTTCTGTTTTCCGTGAGGCGCTGGAGGCGGGGGAAGTTCCGCGCGGCTTTCGGCGGCGAGACCACGGCCAGGTCCGTACAGGCCGAAAATCGACTGTTCGCCTCAGATCTGCCCTTGGCTCTTGTATCGCAGAGCCCATCGCACTTCCACCGCCTGACCGGAGATTGCACCCTAGAAGCAGTTTCGGGGCTGCTGGACTGCACACAAGTGCGTCTGGCGCCTTGGCTTGGAGAGCCTGATCCTATCGAGAAAGCAGGAGAAATAATACGAATCGGCTAGCTAATGGCTCCGAATCATCCAGCGCGCAGAGCGACAAGCTGACTTAGCGTCAATAGGTTACAAGCTGTAGTTTGTCTGGTTAAGAGGCCACAGGCTGTCCATAATGGATGGCGATAGGCCGGCGCAGCTCCGGTGTCAGCCGCAGGTGGAGGGCGGCATGCGCAGATGACTCATGCCTTCCCCGCGCTAGTCCGAGAAATCTGCCTCCTGCCCATCGTTGCCGGAGGGCTCAGATAGCGACGCCGACGAAGATGAGCAATCTGCTGCAGATGCAAGTGAGCCGCCTTGTGCGCCGGGGAGAGAAATCCCTCTGGTGATATCCGCCCTCGCGAACGCCCATCTCCGCTCCGCATCCGCAAACGCCGAGTAGCGGGCGGTCATGAGCGGTGTGCGATGCCCCAGGGCCCGCATCAGCGCGGTGATGGGTACGCCCGCCTTCGCCGAGGTGAGCCCGAAGTAGTGGCGCAAGCGGTGGGGTGTAAACAGCGTCGGGTCCACGCCCGCCTTCACTGCCAGCCGTCTCAGAACGGTGCGCACTGCATCCGTCGTGAGCCGCACCTTCTTTTCTGTGCTGGCGAACTGATTCGGCCCTATGGGGACGAACAGCGCATCGTTCTCCCCCAGATGGGGATATATGCGGGCCCGCATCCGCAGGTAGGACTGAAGAATTTCCGCTACCTCCGGCTTCACCATCTCTCGGCCCTCGGCGATGGTCAGGGGCAGGTCCACAAAGCGTGTGCGCCGCACCTTGCTGGTCTGTGCACGCACTCGGACCCGTCCTTCTTCGAGCGAGAGGTCACAGGCATTCAAGCCGGTCAGTTCCGACACCCGCAGGCCGCAGAAGGCGAGCAGGTAGATGATAGCGGTATTGCGCAGGCCGGTGTGTGTCTTGGGGTCGAGGATGGCAAGCACCTTCTCCAGGTCGGCATGAGGGGTGGCGCGGGGCTCCGGGTCGAAATCCAGCCGATAGCTGCGCACCTGGCTGGCAATGTCCTCAACGATCAGTCCTTCCTGATAAAGCCAGTGGAGGAACTGCTTAGAGCCTCTAACAAAACCCTTTCTGAAGGAAATTGAAGGTAATGAGGGCACAGCCGAGTTTGAGGAAGGCGAGGTGGATGTCCTCCCGGCGTTCCCAGCGGATGCGGAGGCGGCGAAAATGATGCAGCCAGGCGATGGTGCGCTCTAT
>WFSF01000106.1 GCA_015486155.1 Armatimonadota bacterium | reverse complement strand
GGAATGCGGAATCTGCCGTCCCTGGTGGAGGGGCCCGGGCTGTGGGTTTCCTTCTGGGGCGGTCCCCGGGCGGTGGGGGCGGTGACCCACGACTTGCACCGGCTGGTGGCCACCCCCCTCAAGGTGGACTGGCGGTGCTGGCATGGGTGTGTGCGCGAGGGGGCCTATCCGGACTATTTTCCGCCCCGCGAGGGAACGGAGGTGTTCGCCCAGGCGATGCGCCAGCTCGCGGAGGCGGGAATGCTCACCCAGCTGGGCTTCGACGGCGCGCGCGTCAGCCCGCATTCCGAGTGGTGGCGCTCCGGCGAGGCCGCGGCCCATGCCGTCGAAAGCGAGATCGCCGAAACCCCGGAGCCGGCGGACGGCGAGACCCATCCCCTGGTGGCGATGTGTCCCCGCAGCGCCTACTGGCAGGGACAGGTGTCGGAGATCGCGGCCCGCACGCTCTCCCTGGGGGCCGGCGGAATCTACCTGGAGGGAGTGGTCGGGAACAGGTCCCTTGACTGCCGCCGCCCGGAGCACGGCCACGAGGTCGGGGGACGGGGGGAGCGGATGCAGGGGATGAGGTCGCTTCTGGAGGCGGTGAGGGCGCGGCTGCGCCCCGGCGAGCAGCACCTCACGGCCGACGGCCCCGCGGAAGGATGCCTCGACCTGGTGGATCTCACCTTTGCGACGGGGGCGGCCGCAGAGCGCATGGACGCGTTCGCTCTGCTCACCCGCGGGGGGGCCGCGGCCTCCTCTCCGCCCAGATGGACGCCGGTGCCTCTCTTCGCGGCCGTCTATCACTCCTATGCAAGCCTGGTGAGTTACGGGATATCCCTGGCCAACAACCAGCCCTATGACCCCCAGTGGACGGCGGAGCGGATCGCGGCCCAGCACGAGCCCGAGGATCTGATCAGGCGGGAGTACCCGGTGCAGTTCTACCTGGAGGCGGCGCGCAGCGTGGTGTGGGGGGAGCAGGCGATGATCACCAACCTCACGCAGCGGCAAGTCCGGGACGAGGCCGCGCGGAGGAAGCTGGCCTTCCTCGGGGCCGCGTTGCAGGCCCAGTCCTGGGGGGCGGGAAAACTCCTTCCGTTCTCAGAGTTCCTGGGTCTGCTCGAGGTGGAGGCCTCTCCCATCCAGGTGGAGATGCTGGTCAACCCTCCCGGCTGTGAACCTGAGGAGCGCCGCGTCATCTGGCGGCGGCAGAGCCCGGTGCTGGGGTCGCTGTGGAAACCCCCGGGGGAGGGTGTGGTGCTGGTGCTGGTCAACATCCACCGCGAGACGGTGGAGTTCTCCGCCCGCCTGAAACCCAGCCGGATGGGCCGCTTGGGCAAGACCTCTCTGGAGGCGGCCGGGCGGACCTTCAGCCCGGACAGCGACGCGCCGGCGGCCGCGCTGCGCGTGTCGGGGTCGGAGATCTACGGCAAGCTGCCGCCCAATGCCGTTTTTCTGGTCAGCGCCCGTTAGCGCTGGCTTCGGTCGCGGTCCGGCATGGCCGCGCCGGAGGCGGCGGGCGCCAATCCGCTGACGGCGGCGGCCGGGCTTCGCACGGGCAGGGCCAGGGTGCGGCTGAAGAAGTGGCGAATCATCCCCAGCAGGGCCAGCAGGATGAGCGCGATCACCACCAGGGGTTTGGTGAGAGGCTTGCGTCTACGTTCGGCGCGGGTCACTTGGTAGTAGCCCACCGCGCGCAGCACGCGCTGGTCGAAATCCCGGCTGACCTGGAGATGGCGGGAAGCGGCGCGGATCTGGTCGGAGATGCCCTCCAGCGCGGCCATTTCCTCCCGGCACCTCTGGCATGTCCGCAGGTGGGCCTCCAGTCTGGCCGCGCGCGCGGCGGGCAGTTCCCCGTCCAGGTAGGATGACAGATCTTTTTGTATCAGGCGACACGCAAGCATTATCCATCTCCCATTTCTGACAGCTCGAGCCACAGTTTCCTGAATGCCGTTCGTGCCTTGCTCAACCGCGATCTCACGGTTCCCATGGGCAGCCCCAACGTTTCGGCGATTTCCCGATAACTCAGGCCCCCTTCCACCCGCAGCAGCAGCACCGTCTGCAGGGTGGGGGACATCATGCTCAACACTTGTCTCGTCATCAACGCGTCCGTGACCTGTTGCGACGGGCTGTCCGCGCTTCTGGGCTCGGACACCCGCTCCAGAGAGACCTTCTCCCGCTTTCTGCGCAGCCGGCCCAGGCAGGTGTTGGTGACGATCCGATAGAGCCAGGTGGAGAAAGCGGCCTGGCCCCGGAACTGGGGGATCGCCTGAAATACGCGCACGAAGGCCTCCTGTGCGGCGTCCTCGGCATCCTCTGCGTCTCCGAGCATTTGATAGGCGAGCGCCAACGCCGGTTTCCGATAGCGGGAGAGCAACTCCCGAAACGCCGCCTGGGAGCCTCTCCGACACGCTTCCGTAAGCTCCGCGTCGCTCGCCGCCGCCAGGGCTTGCCCGTCGCCGGGCTTTTCCGCCGACACCAACCGAGGCCGCAGGGCCTCCTCCATCTCCGTCCTCCCCTCTGTTGGACGCGCTAACCCCTTCAGAAGTTCGCGCAATGCGCTCCGAGAACCGGATTTATTGGTTCTCTCCATCCGCCCTGCCCTGAATGCGCCCCTCCGACGATCCTATATAGGATAGCACAAATTCGGGACGATGTCGGACGAGATTGCGTCTTCTCCGAAGGCGTCGGCGGATTTTCGCCGAATAGACAATATTGGGATGAGCACGGAAAGCCGAACCTCCAAGGCCAAAGTCTCAGTCATCATTCCTGTCTACAACGAGCGGGATACGGTGGCGGAGACCATCTCCCGGGTGCGCGCCTCACCGGTGGACAAGGAGATCATCGTGGTGGACGACGCTAGCACGGATGGAACCTCCCAGGTGTTGGAGTCGCTGGAGGGGGAGGACCTGAGACTGGTGCGGCAGCCCCGCAATCTGGGGAAGGGCGCGGCCATCAGGCGGGGGCTGGAGATGGCCTCCGGCGATATCATCCTGATTCAGGACGCGGACCTGGAATACGACCCGGCCGACTATCCCGCGCTCATCGCCCCCATCGTGTCCGGCGAGGCAAAGGTGGTATATGGAACGCGCGCGCCCGAGTTCCAGGGCATGAGGTGGCCGCACCGTCTCTTCAATTGGATCGCGGCGCGGCTGGTGAACCTGCTCTTTGGCAGCCACATCACCGACGAGGCCACCTGCTACAAGGTGTTCAGCGCGGACGTCATCCGCGCGATACCTCTCAAGTGCCAGAGGTTCGAGTTCTGCCCGGAGGTGACCGCGAAACTGCTGAAGCGGAGTTACGACATCCGCGAGGTGCCCGTCAACTACCAGGCGCGGGCGGTGGGCGCGGGCAAGAAAATACGTTGGTGGGACGGAGTGGTGGCCCTGTGGACACTCCTCAAATACCGGTTCACGGAGTGACCGAGCGACGGCCCCATCTGTCCCCCAGACGATGAGGACAGAGCGATGACGAAGACGATGAGCAGCACCCCAAGAATGGCGAAGTGCGCATGGCTGGCGGCGGCGTTGGCGCTGGTCCTGTGCGCGCTGCCGTCCGCCGCGCGCGCCGCGAGCTGGACGGTGATGGTCTATCTCGACGCGGACAACGACCTGGAGGGGGCGGGGTTGCACGACATGAACGAGATGGAGGCGGCCCCCTCCGACCCAGACGTGAACGTGGTGGTGCAGGTGGACCGCGCCCCGGGTTATGACGACAGCAACGGCGACTGGACCGACACGCGCCGCTATCTCATCAGCCACGACACCGACACGCAGAATATCTCCTCGCAGCAAGTGGGACCATCGCTGGGGGAGCTCGACATGGGCGCCCCCAAGACCCTGACCGATTTCGTCACATGGGCGGCGGCCAACTATCCGGCCGACCACTACCTGCTGGTGGTGTGGGATCACGGCAGCGGCTGGAAGAAGGATGGCTCTCCGAAGCCGCACAAGGGCACCGCGTATGACGAGACCAGTTCCTTCGACTGCCTGACCGTTGGAGAGTTCGCCTCCGCCCTCACAGACGCGAAGGCGGCTCTGGGGCGGAATATCGACATCGTGGCCTGCGACGCCTGCTTGATGGGGATGGTGGAGGTGGCCTACCCCCTGCGGGACTGCGCAGACTACTTCGTCGCCTCGGAGGAGACCGTCCCCTGGGATGGATATCCCTACCAGGACATCCTGAGCGAACTCGCCTCCTCACCCACGATGTCCCCCGCGGACCTGTGTTCGCTCATGGTCACGGCCTATACGGATTCCTACAACGGAGGCTCCCAGGGATATTCCTACTGCACTCTCTCGGCCGTAGACCTGTCGGAAATGGGGGCGGTGG
This sequence comes from Armatimonadota bacterium, assembly GCA_015486155.1. GTDB lineage: Bacteria > Armatimonadota > Hebobacteria > Hebobacterales > Hebobacteraceae > S016-27. Next base: position 9,549 of record WFSF01000106.1, on the reverse strand, counting down.
CCTCCGCCTGCGACGACCTGGCGACCGCGCTGACCAACGCCATGGACTCCCACTGCCCGGAGATTCTCACCTATGTCAGCGGCGCGCAGCCCTTCTTCGACCCGGACTACCTGGACCTCTATCATCTCGCCCAATTGCTCCACGACAATGTGCCCGACAGCGGAGTGACCTCCGCCGCCGCCGCGGTGGAATCCGCCCTCTCCGCCGCGGTGGTGGATTCGGCCCATGTCGGCTCCGAGGTTCAAGACGCCCACGGGCTCTCCATCTACTATCCTTTCCTGGATTCCTACGAGCTGAGCTACGACCTCCTCTCCTTCGCCGCCGACACGGGATGGGACGAGTACGTCTCGTCCGATCCTCCCTGCCACGAGATCTTGCCGGACGCCTACGAGGTGGATGACTCAGCGGGGCAGTCCTCCGTGATCGCGGTGGGAAGCACGCAGACAGACCACTGGTTCCATTCACACGGCGACCCCGACTGGGCGCGGTTCCAGGCAGAGGCCGGGAAGAACTATTTCTTCGAGACGCGGAACCTCGGACGGGAATGCGACACCGTGCTCGCCCTGTATGACCGCGACGGCATTACGAGAATCGCGCTCGACGATGACAGCGGCTCCGAGTCGCTGGCCTCGCGCATCGTGTGGCGGTGCCCCCGTGACGGCACCTACTACCTCCGGGTGACCGATTATTCCCCGGACATGATCGGCCTCCAGACCAGGTACGACCTCTACGCCACCTCCTATCGGTTCAGCGACGTGCCCCCGGACTACTGGGCGTTTCAATACGTGGAAGCCTGCGCGGATGCGAGCATCGTGGGCGGATACGGTGACGGGACCTACCGGCCCTCCCAGGCGGTGACGCGGGACCAGATGGCGGTGTACATCTCCCGCGCGCTGATGGGAGGGGACGCCAATGTGCCGGCCGGCCCCGCCACCGCCACCTTCCCTGACGTGCCCACGGATTACTGGGCGTTCAAGTACGTGGAATGCGCGGCCGCCAACCACATCGTGGGGGGATACGGCGACGGCACCTACCGGCCCTCCCAGGCGGTTACGCGGGACCAGATGGCGGTGTTCGTGGCGCGCGCCATAGTAGATCCCACCGGTGACGACGGCCTGGCGAGCTACACGCCGCCCTCCACCCCCACCTTCTCCGATGTGCCGGACACCCACTGGGCCTACAAATATGTGGAATATATCGCGGCTCAAGGAGTGAGCAACGGATACGATGACGGCACCTATCGGCCCGACGTGGTGGTGACGCGCGATCAGATGGCGGTCTACGTGGGGCGGGCCTTCGGGTTGCTCTAGCGCGGCCTCCCGGTGTCTGTCGACCCGATTGACACATCCGAGGGGAAGTTGGTACATTCATCCGCGGAGCCGTTAGCTCAGTTGGCAGAGCACCGGACTTTTAATCCGGGTGTCCTGGGTTCGAGCCCCAGACGGCTCACTTTGCGCGCCTGGCTGGACTCCCCGGCTGATGGACCGGTGCGGGCGCGGGGCGGCCGGCGGACCAAAGCGGGCGGCGCACAGAACGAGAGACGGATATCCAGACCGGGCGGGGCGCTCGATGCGGGCGACCCCATGGTTTGTTGAAAGGCCGGATGGCGTGACTACAGAGCCGGACAGCACGCAGCAGATTCGCGTCATCAGACAGCACCAGGTGGTGGAGAGGGCGCCGCGGGATGCGGTGAGCCGACTCCGGCGCGCCCTGGGCGTCGCCGGAGTCTATGCCATCGGCTATGGGAACGTGGGCTCCTCCATCTACTACGCGCTGGGCATCGTGGCCGCCTACGCCCTCGGTGCCACGCCCATCGCCCTAGCCCTGGCCGGCATCATCTTCATCTTCACCGCCATGACCTATGCGGAGGGGGTGGCGATGACCCCCACCGCGGGGGGAGCGGTGTCCTTTGCGCGGCGCGCGTTCAACGATCTCGTGAGCTTCATCGCCGGCTGGGCGCTGGTGCTCAACAACGTGGTCACCACCGCCATCTCCGCCGTGACCGCGGTCTTCTATCTCTCCTATTTCTGGCCGGTATTCAAGCAGAGCCCGGCCACGGCCGCGATGGGCGGCATGGTCCTGGTGGGGCTGTTGATGCTGCTAAACATCCGCGGGGTCAAGGAGACGGCGCGCCTCAACATCTTCTTCGCGGTGATTGATCTCGGCACCCAGCTCCTGCTGGTGATGCTCGGCATTCAGCTGGTTCTCGGCGGATGGAGGAATCTCATCTCCTACCACACGATGGGGCCCGACTTCTGGCCGGACAGCAAACAGATAATCTTCGCGGTGGGCGTGGCGATGGTGGCCTACGTGGGGCTGGACTCGGCCGCGCAGATGGCCGAGGAGACGAAGACCCCCACCCGCACCCTGCCTCGGGCCATGGGCTGGGCGGTGGTCACCGTGCTGTTCATGTTCACCGCGCTGCCGGTGGTGGCGCTGTGCGCCATGCCCCCCAAGGAACTGGTGACGGTGTGGGGCAACGATCCCGTGGCCGGCATCGCCTCGAAGTTGCCGAATATCCAGGTCCACACCGGGGTCCTCAGCGGGCAGCTCTCGGTCTCCACATTGATGTTGCCCTGGGTGGCCGTGCTCGCCTTCACCATCCTGGTGATCGCGGCCAACGCGGGCATTCTAGCCGGCTCGCGGATCCTCTACAACATGGCTCACCACAAGCAGATCTTCTCCCCCCTGGGGAAGATCTCGCGGCGGTTTCACACCCCCGCCATCGCCATCCTCCTGGTGGCCGCGGTGGCGGTGAGCGTGATCGCGGTGAGCATGAGGACTCACAACCTGCTGCTGAAACTCGGCGAGTTGTACGTCTTCGTATCCATGTTCGCCTTCTCCCTGGCCCACCTCTCGGTCTGGTGGCTGCGGATCAAGGAACCGGACACGCCCCGGCCCTTCCGCGCCTGGCCCACCATTCACATCAAGGGGAAACCCATCTCCCTCACCTCCAGCCTGGGGTTCCTCGCCTGCGCGGCCATCTGGGCCTGGACCACGCTCAGCCCGGAGCACGTCTTCGGGCGCTACATCGGCATCTCGTGGCTCATCTGCGGCGCGATCTTCTACATCTGGTATCGCCGCCGCCAGGGCCTCGCCCTGCTCCAGCCCGCGGTGGTGGCGGAGGTGCCTCCTCTGGTCACCACCGAGCCGGCTCCCCGCCGCAAGGAGATGACACAGGAGATCAAGCGGATCATGATCCCGGTGCACTCCCAGGAGTACGCGGAGGAGATGGCCCGCATCGCCTGCGACCTCAACGCGCTCTACGTGGCGCATATCGTCGCCGTCTATGCCATCGAGGTTCCCCGCTCGCTGCCCGTGGATGCGGAGCTTCCGGAGCAGCTAGCAAAGGCCGAAGAGGTATTGGAGGTGGCGAGCCACATCGCGGACACGGTCTACGACACCCAGATCGAGACCGTCATCCTCCAGGTGCGCAGCGCGGGGCCTGCATTGGTCGAATACGCGAAGGAACGGGACATCGACCTCATCCTCATCAGCGTCCACCCGGACCGCCCCGGAAGAAGGGAGGAGGAGGTCTTCAGCACCACCGCGGACTACATCGCGCGCAACGCGCCCTGCTGGGTGTGGACCGTAAGACGGGGGACGCGTCGGCCCGCCGAGACCCCGCCTCAGGGAGGCAAGGAAGGGGGTGGACGATGAGATTCGTGTGCCGTCGGTCCCGCCTGCGCGGGGAGGTGCGCATCCCCGGCTCCAAATCCCACACTATCAGGGCGGTCGCCATCGCCTCGTTGGCCGAGGGGGAAAGCCGCATTCGACTGCCCCTCGGCTCCAACGACACCTGGGCCGCGGTCGGGGCCTACCGCGCCCTGGGCGCGGAGATCGAAACCGGCGAGGGCGAATGGCGGGTGCGCGGCGCCGGCGGGGAGGTGAAAGTCCCCGAGGATGTGGTGGATGTGCGTAACTCCGGCGTCACCCTCCACACCGCCATGGCGGCCTGCGCGCTGCTGCGGGAGGGAATCGCGGTGCTCACCGGAGACGAACAGATCCGCCGCCGGCCCGCCGGTCCCCTGGCCCGCTCGCTCAACGACCTGGGCGCAAACGTGCGCTCCACCCGGGGCACGGACACCGCCCCGTTCGTGGTGGAGGGAAGGCTTTCCGGGGGGGAGACCACGGTCGAGGGGCTCACCAGCCAGCACCCCACCGCGCTGCTCATAGCGGCGCCCCTCGCGGAGGGCGATTCCGTGATTCGGGTCGTCAACCTCCACGAGGCTCCCTATCTGGAGATGACGCTCGACTGGCTGAGGCGGCAGGGAATCGCGTTCAGCCAGGAGGGGCTGACGGAGTTCCGCGTGCCCGGGGGACAGCGCTATCGGCCCGTGGACCGCGCCATCCCCGCCGATTGGTCCTCGGCCACCTTTTTCCTGGCCGCGGGGGCGTTGCAGGGAAACGAGGTGGTGCTGCGCGGCCTCGACCTGAACGACACCCAGGGCGACAAGGCGGTGGTGGCATACCTGCGTGAGATGGGGGCCGAGATAGAGACGGGGGAGGATTCCATCCGCGTGAGGGCAAAGGAATTGAGGGGATGCGAGCTGGACCTCAACGCCACGCCGGATGCGCTGCCCATGCTGGCCGTGCTGGGGTGCTTCGCGCGGGGCGAGACGCGGCTGGTCAACGTGCCCCAGGCGCGCATCAAGGAGACGGACCGCATCGCCGCCATGTCCGCGGAGCTGCGCAAACTGGGCGCGGATGTCGAGGAGATGGAGGACGGCATGGTGGTGCGCGAGAGCGCACTCAGGGGCGCGGAGGTGGACTCCCACCGGGATCACCGCATCGCCATGGCGCTGGCGGTGGCGGGGTGCGCGATACCGGGGGAGACCGTAGTGCGGCAGGCGGAGGCCGCGGCGGTCACCTTCCCGCAGTTCGCAGACCGCATGAGGGGCATCGGAGCCCGCCTGGACGTGGACGAGGAACATCACTGACCACTTGCGGAGGCAGTCACCGATGATCGGTTGCGATTTGGGCACTCTGTTCAAACTGACCGTGGCGGGCGGCTCCTATCAGGAGGGGCTCACCATACACCTGCAGGGCGTGCCGCCCGGGATGCTGATCAGAGAGGAGGAGATCTACCGCGATCTCCTCACCCGCAAACCGGGCCAGGGCGAGCTCACCTCCCCCCGGCGCGAACCGGATATACCCATCATCTACAGCGGGGTCAACGCCGCCGACACCATGCCCGGCTTCAAGAACAAGGGCTACACCAACGGCACCCCGTTCGTCGTCCTCATCCCCAACCTGGACCGGCATTTCGAGCACATCGAGCAGTACCAGGTCACCAACCGCACGCCGCGGCCGGGCCACGCCTCCTATGCCTCCTACCAGAAATACGGCAGTTGGGATGACGCCATCGGGGCCGGGCTCTTCTCCGGCCGCTACACCTCCACCATCGTGGCCGCGGGCGCGGTGGCCAAGCGCATCCTGCGGGATCACGGCATCGAGGTGGTCGCCTATGTGAAGGAGGCGGCGGGGGTGCGGTGCCCGGACGTGTCTCTCGATGTCATCAAGCAGAAGAGCGCGGCCTACAAGGAGGTGCGCCAGAAGCACGACCCGGTCTACCAGGCGATCTTCGCCTCCGGCCGCCTGCGCCCCGAGATGCGTTTTCTCGAGAAGATGGCGGTGCTGGCCGAGTTCGAGCGCGAGATTCCCGACCTCAAGCGGCCGCCCATAGACGAGGAGGCGGTGCGCAAGGAATACGGCGTCCACCCCAAGCTCAACTGCCCCGACCTGGAGGCGGCCGACGCCATGTACCGGAAGATCGTGGAGATCAGCGAGAGCGGCGACTCCAGCGGCGGGGTGGTGGAGGTGATCGCCACCGGAGTCCCGGCCGGGCTGGGCGAGCCGGCCCTGAGGAAGCTCGACGCGGAACTGGGCCGGATGATGGGCATCGGGGCCGTGAAGGCGGTGGAGGTGGGAGGAGGATTCGCCGCCAAGGACGCCACCGGTTCTCGCTTCAACGATCAGATGGCGGTCGAGGACGGGGTGGTGAAGTTCGAATCCAACAACGCCGGGGGCATCACCGGCGGATTGACCACCGGGCAGCCGATCGTCGCCCGGCTCACCGTGAAACCCACTCCCACCATCGCCCGGGAGCAGCATACCATTGACAAGGTGTCGCTCGAAAACAAAGTGTTGGCGGCCGTGACGCGGCGCGATCCCACCATCGTGCCCCGCGTCTGGCCGGTCGCCGAGGCTTACATGGCGGTGGTGCTGGTGGACTACCTGATGATCCACCTCGGCTACCAGGCGATGGCGGCGAAGGTGGCGGAAAGCGGGTAATACAGCCATGAACTCGCTCACCCTGGCGGCGGCCGCGTGCGCGGCCCTCTATTTGGGATATCTCATCTACGGCCGGTTCATGTCCCGGCTCTGGAGCGTGAACCCCGACCGCGCCACCCCCGCGGTGACGCGCCGCGACGGGGTGGACTACGTGCCGGCCCGCAATTGGACCGTGCTCTTCGGGCACCACTTCGCCAGCATATCCGGCGCAGGGCCCATCGTGGGTCCGGTGCTGGCCTGCGCGGTGTGGGGCTGGTTCCCCTCCCTGCTGTGGCTGGTGTTCGGGGCCATCTTCCTCGGGGCGGTGCACGATTTCTCCGCTCTGATGGCCTCCCTGCGCGCCGACGGCCACTCCGTCGCCGAAATCGCCGAGGCCCATCTGGGGCACCGCGTGCGGCTGGCGTTCGGGTCCTTCGTATGGGTCGCGCTGGTGCTCGTGGTGGCCGTATTCATGGCGGTGGCGGCGCAGACCCTGGTGATGAAGCCCCAGATGGTGATCCCCGCCCTGGGGCTGATTCCCGTCGCCATCCTCGCCGGCTTCATGCTCTACCGCTGGCAGGTGCCGACGTGGCTGGCCACCTGCGCGGGGCTGGGGGCGCTGGCCGCCTTGATGGTGATCGGCTACTATGTGCCCGTTGCCCTGCCCTGGGGCCCGAAGGTAAACCAGACGGTGTGGATGCTGGTGCTCGCCGGATACTGCTATTTCGCCTCCATCGCCCCGGTCACGCTGATACTGCAGCCCCGCGATTACCTATCCGCCTTCCTGCTGGTGTTCGGCGTGGCGGCAGGCTACCTGGGGCTCGCGCTCACCCATCCCAGCCTCCATGCCCCCGCCTTCCAGGGATTCGCCAATCCACAGCAGGGCGACCTGTGGCCCATGCTGTTCGTGGTGATCGCCTGTGGAGCAATTTCCGGCTTTCACAGCCTGGTCGCCGGAGGCACCACCTCCAAGCAGATCGCCAACGAGAGACACGCCACCCGCATCGGCTTCGGCGGCATGATCGCGGAGAGCGCGGTCTCCGTGCTGGCGGTGCTCGCGGTGGCCGCGGGGCTCACCTGGGGGCGGGGAGCGGGAAGCTACGACGTGGTGCTCTCCGCGAAGGGCCCCCTGGTGGCGTTCGCCGACGGATACGCGAGCCTCACCAGCCCGTTCTTCGGCGCGGTGGGAGGATTGATCGCGCTCATCATCCTCAACGCGTTCGTGCTGACCACACTGGACAGCGCCACCCGCATCACCAGGTATATCAGCGAGGAATTGTTCGGTCGAGGATTGGGCATTGTCCCCTTCCGCAACCGCTGGTTCGCCACCGCGGTGGTGGTGGCGCTGGCCGCCTGGGTCGCCTTCCTCCCCTGGAAGACGGTGTGGCCGCTCTTCGGGTCCTCCAACCAGTTGATCGCGGGCCTCACCCTGCTGGTGGTGACGGTGGTGTTGAGCCGGCTGGGCAAGCCCACCCTCTACACCTTCCTGCCGGCCCTCTTCATGCTGGTGACCACGGTGGCCGCGCTGGTGACGCAGTCGTTCTCGCTGTGGCGGAAGGGGCACTACGCGCTGGTGGGGATTGCCGTGTTGCTGGTGATCCTCGCGCTGACCATGGTCGCCGACAGCCTCATGGCGATGCGGCGGGGGCCATCAGGGACCGCACCCGCCTGACGTTCCGCAGGTCGTCCCGCGGCCGCGTCATCGGCGTCTCCAGGATGCCGCACAGCCCCCGCAGCTCGCGCCTCCGCAGCAGCGCGCGGAACCCGGCCTCACCGATGGTGCCCAGGCCGATGTGCTGGTGCAGGTCTTTGTGCGCGCCGGCCGGGGCCGCGCAGTCGTTCAGATGAACCAGGCGCGGCGGGACGCCGACGGTCCGCTTGAACCCGGCCAGCGAACGGGACACCCAGCGCGCGCCGTCCAGCCGATATCCGGCCGCGTGCGCGTGGCAGGTATCGAAGCACACGCCCACCCGCGGGTCTCCGTCCAGCAGGTCGAAGAGGGCCGCGAAGTGCTCCCACTCACCCCCCATCTCCGTTCCCCTGCCGGCCGCGTTCTCCACCAGGAGATCCACGCCCTCCGGAAGGCCCTTCACCAGGGAGCTGAGGCTGCGCGCGAGGGTGCGAATTCCGGCCCTCACCCCCGCGCCCATGTGGTGCCCCATGTGAAACACCACCGCGCTCCCGCCCAGTCGGGCCGCCCTCACCGCGTCGTCGGCCACGGCCTCCAGGGAGCGCGCCCGCAGCTCCTCGTCCGGGGAGGCGAGATTCACCAGGTAGCACGAGTGGACGATGACTGAGGCGATGCCCGCGGAGGCGCACCGGGAGCGGAACTCGTCCATCTCCCGGTCCGCGTAGGCGCGCGCCCTCCATCCCCTGGGATTGCGCACGAACAGCTGGAGGCAGTCCAGCCGCAGGCGGCGCGCCCGGCGCACGGTCCACGCGAGCCCCCGGCCGACAGGCAGGTGCGCGCCTATCCGCATGGGGGCCGCGCCGCTCACTCTCCCCCCTCGCCGAAGAGGGCGAGGATCTCGTCGGCGCCGGGGCTGTGCACCCCCACGAATCGCGACACCACCGCGCCGGCCGCGTTGGCGAGCTGCGCGGCCTCCAGGAAGGCATCCGGGCCCTCGCCCAGCGCGGCCAGGGCGAGCGTCGCGGCCGCGCTCACTGCATCCCCGCATCCGGTGGGATCGCCCAGGTCGCCGGGCGCGGGAATCGCCGCCACCTCGGCCGCTCCGTCCTCGTGGAAGACCGCGATCCCCCGCTCCCCGCGCGTCACGAACACCGCGCCGCACTCCAGTCTCTCCCGCAGCCTCTCGCCCGCGCGGCGCACGCTCTCCGGCAATCCGCCCCCAGGGCGCGGCGCGCGGGAGTTCTCGCCCGCGGCCGCCAGCGCCTCCGCCTCGTTCGGGCTGATGAGGCTCGCCCCGCGAAACAGGTCCACATTCGCCGGCTTCGGGTCGGCGCAGAACGGCGCCCCTCCCGCTCTCGCCTCGCGGATCAATTCCGCGGGCAGGGACTCCCGGGTGAGCGCGCCCTTCGCGTAGTCCGCCGCCAGCACCGCCTCGGCCTCGGGGAGCGCGGCGCGCAAGGCGTCCCGCAGGCTCGCCGCGACCGACGGAGAGACCGGCTCTGCGGTCTCGGTGTCGATGCGGAGCAGTTGCTGGCCGGAGGCCACCACCCGCATCTTGTGGGTGGTGGGGCGGGAGGAATCCGTGACGATCCCGGATACATCGGCGCCGCGGGCCTCCAGCTCGGCTCGCAGCCGCGCCCCCAGCC
>WFSF01000105.1 GCA_015486155.1 Armatimonadota bacterium | reverse complement strand
GCGCGGCCATCACCACCATCCAGACGGCGTCGAAAATCCATCCGGGCAGGCCGTGCCCGCACCACCAGCGGGCAATGGTATCGTAGACGCCTGCGTTCACCGGTCCACCTCGCCGAGAACGATATCTATGGAGCCGAGGATGGCGATCGCGTCACCGACTTTCCAACCCCGCATCATGAGGGGCAACACCGAGAGGTGGTAGAACGAAGGGGCGCGGAACCGCACCCTCGCCGGCCGCGGGCTCCCGTCCGAGACCACGTAGCAGCCGAAATCCCCCCGCGGAGACTCAACCCGCCCGTAGGCCTCCCCCTTGGGAGGGCGGATCACCCGGGGCACCTTGGCGCGCACCTCGCCCTCCGGCAGCCGCTGGAGGCACTGCTCGATGATGCGCACGCTCTGGCGCATTTCCTGCATCCGCACTTGGTAGCGCCCCATGCAGTCACACGTGGGCTGAGTGATCACCTCGAAGTCGAGGTCCTGGTACACCTCGTACGGCTCCGCCCGGCGCACATCGAAGGCCACCCCGGAGCCGCGCAGGGTGGGGCCGCTCGCGCCGTAGTTCACCCCCAGGTCCGGGGGCAGAATCCCCACGCCCTCGGTACGCACCCGGAAGATGCGGTTGCCGGTCAGCAACCGGTCGTATTCGTCCAGGCGGGCGGGGAGGATACGGCAGAACTCCTTCGCCATCTCCACGAAACCGTCGGGAATGTCCGCCCCCACGCCGCCGATGCGGATCCAGCTCTGGGTGAGGCGGGCCCCGGCCCACATGGTGAACAGGTCCATGATCATCTCGCGCTCCCGCATCCCGTAGAGGAACACGGTGGTCGCGCCGACATCGTTGCCATAGGTGGCGAGAAAGACCAGGTGGCTGGCGATTCTGTTCAGCTCCAGCGAGATCACCCGCAGGTACTTGGCCCGCTCCGGCACCTCCAGCCCCAGCAGCTTCTCCACCGCCTGCACATAGGCCATGTTGTTGGAGGAGCTGCTCAGGTAGTCCAGCCGATCCGTGTAAGGCAGAATCTGGGGATAGGTCCTCGACTCGGCCATCTTTTCGATCCCGCGGTGCAGGTAGCCGATCACGGGCCGACAGGAGACGACGACCTCTCCCTCCAGTTCCAGCTCCAACCGCAACACCCCATGGGTGCTGGGGTGCTGCGGGCCCATGTTGAGGGTGACGCGTTCAGTTGGTGTGGAGCTCAGCGTCATGAACTGCCGCCCTTCAACAACGGATGCCCCTCCCAGTCGTCGGTGAGCAGGATCCGCCGCAGGTCGGGGTGTCCCTCGAAGCGCACCCCGAAGAGGTCGTAGATCTCCCGCTCCGGCCAGTTCGCCCCACCGAAGATCGAGACCAAGCTCGGCAGGCGCGCCCCGCTGCGCGGGACCGACACGGTGAGCACCAGGTGTTCGCCGGAGTCGAGGTTGACGAGGCGATACACCACCCGCAATTCATCCTCCGCGTCCCAGGCGGTGATGTCCGCGGGGTAGGTGAAACCACGCTCCTTGGCGAAGGCCGCCGCCTCCGTCAGGGTCTGTGCCGCAAGCGCGACCCGCGCTTCCCGGCCCACCTGCTCGGCCGAGAGGATCGCCTCCCCGAAGCGGTCCCGGAGGGCTTCTATCATCGCTTCTCCCCCCGGAGGGACCGGATGGAGGTGCGGTGGATCCTCTCCTGCAGCCGGAAGATGCCGTCGATCAGCGCCTCCGGCCGCGGCGGACAGCCGGCGATGTAGATGTCCACGGGCACGATTTGGTCCACCCCCTGGACCACGAAATAGGAGTCCTGGAACGGTCCGCCCCCGCAGGCGCACCCTCCCATCGCGATCACATATTTGGGATCGGGCATCTGGTCGTAGAGCTGTCGCAGCACCGGGGCCATCTTCTTGGTCACGGTGCCGGAGACCAGCATCAGGTCGGACTGCCGCGGGGTGCCGCGGAAGATCAGCCCGAAGCGGTCGAGATCATAATGGGAGGCGGCCGTGCACATCATCTCGATGGCGCAGCAGGCCAGCCCGTAGGTGAGGTACCAGAGAGAAGAGGCCTTGGCCCAATTCAGCACCCAGTCAACCGTGGTCACCAGCACGCTGCCGCCCGGCACCTTGCAGGCGAGGTCGGCCGCCTGGGTGGCGAGGTTGGGGTGTTCCGGGTGCTCGGAGGGCGGTCGTTCTACTCCCACCGCAGTGCCCCCTTCCGCCAGGCATACCCCAGCCCGAAGCCCAGGATCGCCAGGAAGACCGCCATCTCCACCAGGGCGTAGCTGCCCAGTTTGCCCACCCGGACGGCCCAGGGATAGAGATAGGCGGCCTCCACGTCGAACAGGACGAAGAGGAGAGCATAGAGGTAATAGCGGATGTTGAACTGATTCCAGGCGTCGCCGGAGGGGATGATCCCGCACTCATACGGGGTCATCTTCGCCCGGGATGGACGCCTGGGACGCAACACCCACGCGGTGGTGAGTGCGATCACCAGCAGAGCTATGCCCACAAGCGCGAAAACAGCCACATAGGCATATTGATGGCCAGTCATTGCTACTCCACAAGGCCCCGCTCCCCAACGCGCGACAGATTCGCCCAGTCGCTCCGCTGAACACCCCTTTACGAGCGACCGGGCGGCTCGCCCGGCCGAAAGTGTACTCAGGTTGCCCGCGCGCGTCAAGCCTCGCCCCACGCGGAAAAAGGGCCGAGGACCTCGGACCCTTTCAGAGTCAGACCAAGGTATTCAGGAGGCGTCGCCCGCCGCGATCTTAGCCAGCCGGGCGGCGAGCCGAGACTTCCGACGGGCCGCCTGGCGCTTGTGGATGGTCCCCTTGGCCGCCGCCTTGTCCAGCAACCTGCAGGCAGCGCGCGTCAGGTCCGCGGCCACGGGCTCGCCGGCCGCCATCGCCATGCGCGCCTTCCGCACCGCGGTCTTCACCCGGGACCGCCAGCTCAGATTCCGCAGACGCCGCTTTCGGGAGCGGATAATATCCTTCTTCGATGACTTGATGTTGGCCAAACCTACCGTACCTCCGCCTTGTTGCCGCCGATCACGCCCGAACGGCACGTCAGATTATAGCACATGGCCCCACCCCCGACAATCACTCCCGAACCCCATCGGCACTTCAATGCCTCATCCATACTCACCCTGCCGTGTTACGGCCTTTTCCGAAGATTTCCTTCCATGCATACTGAAGGCAATCGCGGTCAAGCTCGTGTGACAATAACAATGGTCGGCCATTATACTCATCATCTGGATACGCTGTTACGATTTTTGGAGTTTTTGGGTCAATCGCCATCGCACCCAAGTCGAACTGCGCATGGTGATTGGGGCACAACACTGTGACGTTGTTCGGTTTATCCGGGCCCTTATGCCCGCCACCCAAAGGGCGGATGTGGTGCGCCTCGGAGTAGTGCTCACCGCCGGCCAGCAGCACCTGCAAGCCGCAGACCTGGCAGCGGTCCTGGTATTTTCCCTTGAGCGACCGCGTTACACCAGTATCGCGTACAATTCTGTAGGTTTCGCATTTGTAGCGCGCAGGAGGCTCTGCAAGATCAACGGCCTTGGCATCACTCGCGATCAGAGGAGGGAACGAGCCGGTCACTTCGAGTGAGCTTGTCAGCCAATCGAGCGTGATAGCTTGCTCAGGCGATACCTGGAAGTTCGTGCCTCCATGGGCCCGGATAACCGTCAGGTCTCCCCCCCCCACGGCGCTTCAAGTCGTCGCGCAACAGAGGTCGGTCCAAGAGCTTGTGCTCGTATGATACGAGCACACGTGTCTCATTGGGATCAACTTCCTTGGGATCCACCCAGTATACTAGGTCCTCGCTCTCTACCGGCATCCTTCGCGGCGGAGTGAGCACGCTGCCTTTGGCGTAGATTCCTGCGCGCTTTCCTGCCACCCAAATGTACACCTTATCACCGGCGCGTATCCTGGAGGCATGTTGTGGAACACGCCATTGATCTTGCTCCAGCTCCTGGATGGCGTCGAATATGCGATAGCGCTTCTGGTTCGCCTGGAAAATCCAACTTGCCATTGGGGTGCCTCCTCCATAGGCTGGCCGCGGCGTCTAATCCACAGGTCAGCTGTGCTATATTATCCTCGAAGCGCGCCACGATTTCGTTGTGGGTCGCCCAGGGAATATGAAGCACTCTGCCGTCGCGGGTGATTATCGCGTTGAAATCCTGCATGAACCCCCTATTCTGCATTCTACCCGGGCTTTCTGGCTATCACGTACTGCCGGAAGCCCAGCGGCAGAAACGCGGGCAGGGCGGGATGGTGAGAGCGCCACTCGCGGAATCGGGCATAGAGCAAGGTGCCTTTGAGCCCTCGCGGATGGGGCGGCGGCGTCCACGCATCGAGTGATTGGCGGCCCCCTGTACCGGCGCCCGCGCCCGCTGGACTCATTCCGGGGCGTGATGGCACCCGCAGTATTCCGAGCGCTTTCAGCGCGTAGCGAAATCCGGAGACCTCGGCCTTTTCTACCCGGAATCCGACGGTCTCCAACATGCCGCGCAACACCCGCGGCACTATGAACAATACATGGCCCGCGTTCATCTGAACACGCCCTCCTTTGCGGAAGGCCCGCCGGGCCGGGGCCAAATCGAGCGCTCCATTCGGCAGCCAGAGCTCCACCCACCCTTGCGGCCGCAGCAGCCGGTATATCTTCCCCAGAAATCCCATGGGGTCAGGCACGTGCTCCAACACATCCTTGGCGCGGATGAGATCGAAACTCTGCTCGGGAAACTCTATCTCCTCGAACCGTTCCTCCCTTATCGTAACACCCAGCTTCTCGCGCCCGAACTGCTCTGCTCCCGTCGCGACGTCTATTCCCTCCACCTCCCAATCGCAATGGTCCGCCACTCCCTTGAGGAAGAAGCCCTGCCCACAGCCGACCTCCAACATCCGGCCCCCGGGGCGGAGGCGGGAGAGTCGACGGCCATAGGCCTTCCCCCAGCGATACTGCCTTAGATAGCGCCGATCGATCTCTTTACGCCCGGCGCTTCGGGGATCCCAATACCCGTCATACAACTCGGCGGCTTTGGCGCCCTCCAAGACCGGATTTACAAAAAGCAGCCCACAGCGATTGCACCGGGTGACATCGGCGTCCAGCTTTCCCATGATGGAAATAGAGCAGTCGAGGGATATGTCGTCAGACTTGCAGAAGACACAGGGATCATACTGCATGATTCACTACTCGGATAATCTTTTCTCGGCGCTCGCTCCCGCCGATGGAGAGACCGCCGCGGCGCCTCGTCTCATCTCGTCTCACCCAACCGGGCCGGAGCGATTCTATCACCGCACGCTGGACAGCGCAACGCGAGACCCATTTGCCCCCCGGCCCATCGGCTGGAATCCGCGCCCCGGACTGTTCCCACTTCCCTGTCTCCCTGCCGAGCACGATGCCATCTCCGCTTGACGCGGCAAGTTCCCGCCCCGTATGATACCTATGTGACGCGAGTCGCCGGCGGAAACGCCTGCAGCATGTGAGATCGGATGATCGCTGATGCCCCAAGACCACGCGCGGGCCGCAGGAGGAGTCACTGACCGGATCCCCTTGGCGCCCTGGCGGCCCTATGATGTGCTGAAGAGGGTGCTCGATGTGCTGGTTTCCGGCGCGGGGCTGATCTGCGCGCTGCCCGTGTTCGCGGCGGTCATCGCCGCCATTTATCTGGATGACGGCCCGCCCGCCTTCTATACCCAGGTGCGCATCGGCCGCGGCGGACGACGCTTTCGGGTGTTCAAGTTCCGCTCCATGATCAAGGACGCGGAAGCGCACACCGGGGCCGTGCTCGCCACCAAGGACGACCCCCGCATCACCCGCATCGGGAGGTTGCTCCGCAAGACCGCGATGGATGAGCTTCCCCAACTGTTGAACATTTTCCGCGGCGACATGTCCTTCGTGGGTCCCCGCCCGGAGAGGCCCGAGCTCGTCGCCCAGATCGTGGAGCGACTCCCGGAGTTCAGGAAACGGGAGGCGATTCGCCCCGGGCTCACCGGCATGGCGCAGGTGTACGGAAGATACTATTCCGACCCAGGGCAGAAACTGCCCCTCGACCTCTCCTACATCCAGCAGCGCGGCCTCGCCCTCGACGTGCGGCTCTTCCTCCACTCCTGGCGCATCACCTCCAAGGCCTCCTGGGACAGCGACGAGGAGGAGCGGTAGGCCGCGGAGAGTAAGGTTCCCTTGATATTAAGGATTTCACGGGTGACAAGATGAGACTCTACGAGACCAGCGAAACCGGCAGCATCGAGATCGAGATAGGGGAGGACCTCCAGGCGCGGCACGAGGAGCTCGCCCAGCGCAACCGGGAGTGGTTCCGTGAGCGCGGCATCCGCGCCTTCGATATCACGGGCTCCGTGGGGGCCGGCAAGACCTCGCTGATCGCGGCCATGGTGGAGCGGCTCAGCCCGGAGCATGGGATCGGCGTGATCGCGGGCGATGTCGCCACCACCCATGACGCCGAGCGGGTATCCGGCAAGGGCGCGCGGAAGGTGCTCCAGATCAACACCGGCGGCATGTGCCACCTGGACGCAAAGCTGGTCCACCGCGCCCTCCAGCACCTGCCCGAATCCGGCCTCGACCTGGTGTTCATCGAGAACGTGGGCAACCTGATATGTCCCTCTTTCTTTCCCCTGGGCGCAGAGGCGCGCGTGGCCGTGGTCTCCGCCAACGAGGGCTCTCACGTGATCGCCAAGCATCCGGCCATGTTCCAGTCCGCGGACCTGGTGGTGCTCAACAAGACCGACATCGCCGACGCGGTGGGGGTGGATCTGACAGGCCCCGTCTCCGACCTCCAGAGATTGCGGCCCGGCATGACGGTGGTGAGGACCAACTGCATGACCGGCGAGGGCGTGGAAGAGGTGCTCCGCGCCCTGCGCCTGGCGTGAGCGGAAGGCGCGCGTGCACGAGTTCTCCATCGCCTCCGAGATCTGGACCAGCGTGGCCGCCGCCGCCCGCCGGCAAGGCGGCGGGCGCGTGAAAACCATCACCCTGGAGATCGGCGCCCTCAACCTGATCGAGGAGGACCAGATTCGTTTCTGGCTGGAGGCGCTGGCCGAGCGGGACGGCTCCCCCGGCGTCGAGGTGCACATAACCACCCTGCCGCCACGCGCCCGGTGCGCCAAGTGCGGCGCCCGGGGGGAGGCGCGCATTCTCTCGGCTCCCGGTCTCTCTCACATTCCCCAGGCGGTCACCTGTTCGGCCTGCGGCTCCACGGATATCGTGGTGGAGGGAGGACGGGAACTCCGCGTGGTGAGCGCGGAGGTGGAGACCGCCGGCCCACGCGGTTCCAACCATGAATGAGATGTCCAGCTTTGGAGTTACAATTTCGTTCACTCTTGGAGGTTACGTAACACCTGAAGTGCCGCAGGGAATAAGTAATCGAGCAGGGAAGAGCCCGATGCCGGCGAACTTCGAGACGGACAAGATGGGGACAGGCAGTGAGACCTATCGGTAAAAACCATACGGTTTGGCGGGCGCAACGGCTCCCGTCGGGGACACCCCCACTCCTTGCTGACATCACCACTCAAGTGCAGGCCTAGGGGAGGCGCAGCGTGAGTACCGATTCCTGTGACGTACTCTTGATCAATGCTCCAAGCGCTTACAGATTGCCGGCTTCATCCCGAAAGGACCATGTGGGGATAGGCTATCTGGCATCGGTGCTGCGAAAAGATGGATTCTCGGTACAGATACTGGACACGCCCATGCTGGACTGGAATGTAAGCCGGACTTTGAAGGAGATCCTGCCATTGAAAGCGGAGCTGGTGGGAATCTCAGCGCTACAGGCCCAGGCGGACGGCCTGGTGGGGCTGGTGAAGGGAATTCGCGCCAGCGGGTCCCAGGTTCCCATCGTGCTGGGCAGCCATTTCCCCACCTTCTGCTACGACCGCCTGTTGGTGGATTTCCCCGAGGTGGACGCGGTGGTGCGCGGGGAGGGAGAGGCTCCGTTTCTGGAGCTGGTGCGCCGGATGGCGTCAGGGAAGTCCTGGCACGATGTCCCGGGAGTGGCTTATAGCCAGGATGGGCAGGTGATCGCCAACACGCCCCCGCCGCTGATTGAGGACCTGGATAGTTTACCCTTCCCCGCCCGCGACACGTTGCCCGCGGTTCGCAACATCGGCGCGATGGTCTCGGTGAGCAGTTCCCGAGGATGCCCCCATCGCTGCACTTTCTGCACCATTCCCCAATTCTACCGGCTGGCGAAGGGGCCCGTGTGGCGGGCGCGATCTCCCGAAAACGTTGTGGAGGAGATCAGGTATCTGGTCAAAGAATACGACGTCAAGCACTTCATATTTGTGGACGACAATTTCATCGGAGTGGGACGAAGAGGAAAAGAGCGAGCGCTGGAGATCGCGGAGTTGCTGATTCGCGCGGAGCTGGGGGTGGAGTTCTTTCTATCCTGCCGGGTTACCGATGTGGAGGAGGAACTCTTCTCGCTCCTCAAGCGGGCGGGGCTTCGCGTGGTGGGTCTGGGCGTGGAATCCGGCAACCAGCGGCAATTGGACACCTATGGAAAGGGAACCAAGGTCGAGGACAACAAGCGCGCGATAACGCTGCTCCGGAAGATCGGCGTGGAGCCTGGCATCGGCTTTATCATGGCAGATCCCTATTTCACGCCCGAGGAGCTGATTCAGAATATACGTTTTCTCTCGGAGGTCGGCGTGAAGTTGTCGGAGCTGACCTTTCCCCTGGGGGAACTGTGGGTGTTTGACGGCACCACCATACTCGACCGGCTCAAGGAGGAGGGTCGGTTGCGGGGAGACTATCTGCATGGATACAAGTGGGAGCCGGCACACAAGGGCTTCTATCGCCTCTATCGCGCCGCCGCGCGCCTAAGGAATCTCATCCACCGCCCACCGCAACGCGCCTGTTAGCCCCGCGCCTCAGGACTTGCCGACAAAGCGGCGTTTCAGCACTGCAGTGTCAAGAGGCGCGCGCTCGGACCAACCCAATTGCTCGGCCGCCAAGTTCGCGCCCTTCCGCCACAAGGATCGTATCCAGTCGCCGGCCTCCGTCGAGCGAAACCAAGACGAACCGAAACGCTTCTGCAGCATTCGGCGCAAGTTGGCCTCCATCACCCACGCGCGCAGGTACTGGACACAGTAGAATCGGTCGTCTACATCGGTGAGATAAGCGTGCGGAGATACGCGTACCCCGACTGCGCGGCCCATGATCTGCGCGTAGCGAGAGGAGACCTCTGCACCTCCAACGCTCCCGCCGTGGAGTTCGAACTCATATATCAGCTTTCCCGCGTAGCGGCGGAAATACCAGAAATCAAGCAGGCGTACGAACTCCACGAAGTCGTGCGGCATCTCCGAGACCTCCAGAGCCAGGCGCATCCATTCCGGGTTGCAGACGATGTGCTGCCACAGAAAGGCGAACGCCTCGGTGACCCCCACGTCGCCCAGCACCCGCTGGGCTGGGGGCAGCTCGGGGGAGATGTGGCAGAAGTGCTCCGCGTGGCCCAGTTCGTGAAAGAACGAAAGGTAGCTCAACAAACCGTCTATCGGCGAGGCTACCACCACGACCTCCGCGGGCACCACAATGGGACTGCAGAACGGACGAGGATGTTTCTGCGGTCGCGCCTCCAGATCGAAACGCAGATTGTGCTGCTCAGAGAGTTCAATGCCCAAGTGCCTGAGAGTGTCCCGGGCAGATCTGATCAATCTGTCGCGCCGGAACGGCCGCACATACCGAGGTCTGAGCATCATCCAGTTGACGTCGTCCGCGTCGGCCTCCTCCGGGGCGATGCCCGCCAGCTCGAGGGCGCGCACAAGAGCAACCCTATAAGCCCGATCAGACTCCTCCAAAAACGCCTCGGCGGCCTGCACGTGTTCGGATAGGGGCTGTCCGGAGACGGTCTCACAGAGATCTCTGTAGCAGGTGAAACCCAGCTCCTGGGACAGCGCGTGCCGGATGGCAATGCGCTCTTCGCGCAGCCGATTCTGCCGGGAGAGGCAATCGTCAATGGCCCGCGACCATGCCTTCCTCCGCTCGCGGTCTGACTCCAATGTGATCTGTCGGCACGCGGAGCGAAATGGGACGACCCCTCCCTCGCACTCCACCTGTGCAGTAGCCTCCGCCTCGGCTATCTGCCTGTCTAGGGGAGCGAGACCGCGCTCGAGATAACCGTTCACCGCGAATTCAGCAAGGCGGCGGCCGTCGGAATCGCCGGTGGCGTCCAATCTCTCCTGAACGGCTTCGCGGGTGAACAACGACGCAAACCTCTCGGCTACTCGCCCCGTGTCAAGGCCGGGTTTCAGCCCCGCATAGTGAAGGTACTCCTCATGTTGCACGCGGGAGAGATATTGTTCCGCCAGCTGAGCATACTCGTCGACATGCATGGCGCAGGTAGATCCCCTTCCAGAGAACCGCCACGAGCACACACCCTCAACATGATCATTCCACATAGCCGACGCTTTCGCTCGCTGGTGTTCGCCGTCGTCTGCTCTCGAAAGTTACGCCACATGGGGAAACCGGCAGGAATCCTCGCGCCGCGGAGTGAATACCGCGCCTGGAGGAACCCCAGACATGGCCGAGGCAATCGCACAGGTGGTGGGCTTTCTGCTGGTGTGCATGGCGGCGGGCGCGGTGGCGTCCTCGTTTCCCCCGCGCGCCCGGGAGTGGTACGCCGCCTTGAAGAAACCTCCCTGGACTCCTCCCGACCGCGCCTTCGGGCCGGTTTGGGCCATACTCTACCTGGTGATGGGTTTCTCCGCCTGGCTGGTGTGGCGGCATGCAGGATGGGAGGGAGCCCCCGCCGCGCTGCTCCTCTTCTTCGTGCAGCTGGTGTTCAATGTGCTCTGGGCCGCGCTCTTCTTCGGGATGCGCTCCCCCGCGGCCGCCCTCGTCGAGATCTCGGTCCTGTGGGTGATGATCGCGGCCACTGCGGCGGCCTTCTGGCCCGTCAGCCCGGCCGCCGCGCTGATGCTCGTCCCCTACCTGGCGTGGATCTCCTTCCTCGCCGCGCTCACCCTATCCGTCTGGCGGATGAACCGGGCCGCGCCGACCACGCCGAGATGACCGCCGCCATGCCGCGCCTGCGTCTTCCCGCTACCCCTCCGCCAGCCTCGCCACCAGCTCGGCCACCCTCCGGCCCAGGCCGCGGCAGTCGTTGAGCGCGCGCTGGTCCGGCTCCCCGAAGGCCACCGCGCCATAGTGCGCGCCCTTGGTGGTGCCCTGCACGATCATGCCGTGGATGAGCATCGCCTTGAGGATATCGATC
>WFSF01000104.1 GCA_015486155.1 Armatimonadota bacterium | reverse complement strand
GGAGGGAATGCCGGTGGCCCTCATGGAGGCGATGTGGATGGGATTGCCCGTCATCGCCTCCGACCTGCCCGCCAACCGCGAGGTGTTGTGCGATGGAGAGTGCGGCCGGCTGGTCCCTCCCGGGGCCTCCGCCGCGCTCGCCGCGGCCCTGGAGGATTTTATGCGGGACGAGCGGGCGGCGCGCGAACTGGCCCTCCGCGCCCGCAGGCGCGCGCGCGCCTGCTTCTCGCCGGAGCGCTACGCGCGGAGGGTGACCGGTCTCTGGGAGCGGCTGCTGGCCGAAAAGGAGCGCGCCCCCGGCCGCGCAGGGGCGCAGGAGGAGGAGATATCATGACGCGTCGCCCCGCGCACGCCGTCGCTCTGCCCCTCGTCGCCGGCGCGCTCGCCGGGCTCGGCTGCGGCCTGCTGCTGCTCACCGAGGAGGGGGCCTCCGCCGCGGTGACGCTGCTGGCCCTGAGCGGAGGGGTCTTTCTCCTGCTCTCGCTCATCCCGAATTCTCGGTTAAGAACCCGCCTCTGCCTCATGTTCGGCGCGGGGCTCGCCGCGCGGGTGATCGTTGCGGTGGTGGTCTACCACTGGAATCCCTACTTCTTCAGCCTCGATCAGTCCGGCTACTTTCACCGGGGGGCTGAGCTCGCGCTCCGGTGGAGGCGGTTGGGAGACCTGCCCTCTCTCTCCTGGCTGGTGACGGGCCCCGGCAATCATTTCTCCGACATGTGGGCCCTCCTCAGCTACTTCGTCGGCCCCAGCGAGCTGGCCTTGCGCATGGCCACCAGTGTGGTGGGCGCCTATGGGGCGATCCGCATCTACCAGTTCGCCGCCGAGATGTTGGGGGAGCGCCGGGGGCAATGGGCGGGCTGGCTGGCCGCGCTGTGGCCCTCGTTGGTGATCTGGGCCGCGCAGGGGCTCCGGGAGCCGCTCATCATCCTCATGTGGTGCGAGGCCGGCCTCGGGGTGGTGAGAATCTGCCGCGGCCGCGCCGCGCGGGGCCTCGTCGGGCTCGCCGCCGGGCTCTACGGACTCACCCTGCTGCGCCCCTATGCGGCGGCGTGGGCCGCGGCCGCGGCCTCCGCCTCCCTGTTGCTCACCTCCACGCGGGGGCGCGGCGGGGTGAGGCTGGCCGCCGCCGTCTTCGCGGGCCTCGTGCTGCTCGCGGCGGGCCTCGGATTTTTCGGGGCGGGCCTGCTCGCGGGCGCGGATCTCTCCAGCATCGCGGCGCTGAGAGAGGGCTTCCAGGGAGGCGGTTCCTCCTTCGGGGCCTCGGCCGACATCTCCACCCTCTCCGGGGCCGTCGTCTATCTGCCCCTGGGCCTGGCCTACTTCCTGCTCGCCCCCTTCCCCTGGCAGGCGGGCAGCGCCCTCCAGCTCTCCACCATGCTCGAGCAGCCGATATGGTATCTGCTCTTCGCGTTCAGCGTCAGCGGCGTGCTCAGCGCGGTGCGGAGGCGCGGAACCGAGGGATTGATCCCGCTCACCTTCATCGTTCCCATCGCGCTCTTCTGCGGCCTGGTGATCTCCAACGTCGGCACCGGTTACCGCGACCGCGCCCAACTCGCCCCCTTCGTATTTCTCTACGTGGCCGAGGCGCTCGCGGCGCGCCGGGCGCGGAGGGCCGCGCGCGGGGCCGTGCGGGCGGGGCCGACCCCCGGACTTCATTCCCTCCAGGCGGCCGCAAATGAATAACCCCTCCCCCGACGGACGCCTGAGGGTGCTGCTGGCCGTCACCAGGATGGTGCGCGGGGGCGCGCAGCGAGAGGTGTTGCAGCTTCTCGCACGCCTCGACCGGACCCGCTTTCACGTCTCCCTCATGTGCCATCCCGAGGGCGAGTGGGTGGAGGAGGCGGCCGCGCTCGCCGACGCCTATCATCCCATACCCGACCTGGTGCGCCCCCTCTCTCCGCGGCGGGACCTGCGCGCCTTCGGCTCCGCCCTGCGGGTGCTTCGGGGGCGGCGTTTCGACGTGGTTCACACCCACACCGCCAAGGCCGGCGTGATCGTCCGCGCCGCCGCCCGGATGGCGGGCGTCCCCGTGGTGCTCCACACCCCCCACGGCACCGTCTATCACGACTGTTTTCTCTCCCCGCCCATGCAGAGGGTGATCGCGCTGGTCGAGCGGCTGGCGGCCAGGCGCACCTCGTACATTCTCACCAAGTCCATCCACGAGGCGGAGGAATACGTCCGGCTTCGCATCGCGCCTCCCTCCAGGTTCATCACCCTCTACTCCGGCCTCGACCTCTCCCGGCTCCTCCCCAGCGAGAGCCGCGGCCGGGCGGCGCGGGCCGCCCTGGGCATCGAACCCACCGCGCCCATGATCCTCTACGCGGCCCGCTTCGCGCCGGAGAAGAACCACGCGATGTTTCTCAACGCCTTCCGGAAGGTGCTGCAGGAGGCCCCCTCCGCAGTGGCCGTGCTGGCCGGGGAGGGGCCGCTCAGGAGGGAGATCGAGGGGCGCGGGGCCGACCTCATCGCCGCCGGGCGTCTGCTCTCCCTGGGCTTCCGCGGCGACGTGCCCGACTTGATGCGGGCGGCCGACGTGTGCGTGAGCGCCTCGCTCACCGAGGGCCTGCCGCTCGCCGTAGTGGAGGCGCTGGCCCTGGGGCGGCCCGTGGCCGCCACCGACGCGGGCGGCACGCGGGAGGTCGTGAAACACGGAGGCACCGGCCTGCTGATCCCTCCCGGGGAGGCGGACGCCCTGGCCGAGGCGGTGCTGCAACTCATCCGCGATCCGGAGTTGGCGCGGCAGCTGGGGGAGCGCGGGCGCCTGGCCGTGCGCCGTCTCTTCGACGTGGAGACCATGGTCTCCCGGACCGCAGACCTGTATCAGAGACTCTGGCTCGCCTCCCGCCGCACCGCCGCCCACACCGCCCCCATTGCGGCCGACCGCCCCTAGCCCAATCGCTTGCTGAAGCGCAACGCGCTCAGGGTGAGAATTCCCACCCCGAAGCCGGCCAGCGCCAGCGCCTGCGGCCACCAGACCTCGGGGCCGTTGCCCTTCAGGAAGATTTCCCTCACGATGGATATGAAATAGCGCAGCGGAATGGCGTAGGTGATCCACTGCACCACCCGCGGCATGTTCTCGATGGGGAACATGAACCCGGACAGAATCATGGAGGGCGTCATGATGAAGAATGAGGTCATCATCGCCTGCTGCTGGGTGCGGGACACGGTGGAGATGAACAACCCCAACCCCAGGCTGGCCGTCAGGAACAGCATCGCCGCCGCGAACAACATCCACACGCTCCCGGCCAGCCGCACGTGAAACCATCCCACTCCCACCCCCAACACCAGCAGCACGTCGAGGAATCCGATGAGCACGAAGGGAATGGTCTTGCCCAGCATCAGCTCCCGCGCGCTGATGGGCGTCACCACCAGCATCTCGAGGGTGCCGATCTCGCGCTCCTTCACGATCGCCAGCGAGGTGAGCAGCATGGTCACCAGCAGCAGGATGGTGCACATCACCGCCGGCACCATGAAGTTGACGCTCTTCAGCTCCGGGTTGTACCACACCCGCAGGCGCTGCTCCACGCCCGGCGGCCGCGGCGCCCCCAGCCCGGCGCGCGCGATGCGCTCCACCGCCACCTGCTGCCCGTAGGCGCGGATGACGCCGCTCACATATCCGGCGACGATGCCGGCGGTCATCGAGTCCGAGCCGTCCAGGATCACCTGCACCCGGGCCGTCCGCCCCCGCGCCAGGTCCTTCGCGAATCCCCTGGGAATGCGCAGCACCAGCTGCGCCTTTCCCTCGTCCAGCAATTCGTTCACCTCCGCCGGCCGGGTGGGATGGTAGTCGAGATCGAAGTAGCCGCAGGCCGCGAATTCCTCGATGATGGCGCGGCTGGCGCGCGTGTGGTCGTCATCCTGGACCGCGGTCGCCACGTGCCTCACGTCGGTGGTCACCGCGTACCCGAACACGAAGAGCTGGAACATCGGGGCCAGGAGCACGATCCGCAGCAGCCGCGGATCCCTCCGCAGCTGCACGAACTCCTTTTTCACCAGCCGCGCGACTCTTCGCCAATTCACCTCATCGCCTCACAGCGTCTTCCGGAACCGCGCCGCGCTCAAGGCCAGCATCACGGCCCCGAAGACGATCAATACCACCGCCGGCCGCCACAGCAGATCCAGTCCGTTTCCCTTCAGGAAGATGCCGCGGGCGATCACCAGAAAATGTCTGGCCGGCACCAGGTTGGTGAGCCACTGCACCACCCGCGGCATGGCGCTGATGGGGAAGACGAAACCGGACAGCAGGATCGAGGGGAGCATGGTCACCATCACCGCCGCGGTCATCGCCGTCTGCTGGGTCCCGGTCACGGTGGAGATGAACAGGCCGATCCCCAGCGCGGCCGTGAGGAAGATCGCCGACATCCCCAGCATCAGCAGCGGGCTCCCCACCAGCGGAACGTGGAACAACAGCCGGCCCGCCGCGATCACCGTCAGCACGTCCGCGAAGGCGATCGCCACATAGGGCAGCAGCTTGCCGAGCATCAACTCCTGCGGGCGGATGGGGGAGACGATCAACTGCTCGATGGTCCCCTGCTCCCGCTCCCGCACCACGGTCATCGCGGTGAGGAGCGCGGAGAGCATAATCAGAATGACCGCGACCAGGCCGGGCACGATGTAGTTCGTGCTCCTCAGCTCCGGGTTGTACCAGAACCGCGCCCGCGCCTCCACGGGAGGATATGAGATGCGCCCCTCCCAGCCGGTTTTTCTCAGGGCCTCCAGGGTGATCCTCGCCGAGTGGGAGAGCGCGATGCCCTGGGCGTATCCGATCGCCGTGCTCGCCGCGGTGGAGTCGGACCCGTCCACCAGCAGTTGCACCCTAGCGGTGCGGCCCTGGGCCAGGTCTCGGGAGTAAGTGGGAGGGATTACCAGCACCGCCCTCACCTGTCCCCGGTCCAACGCCCGCGTCACCGCGCGCTCGTCCTCCAGGTAGGCCGTCACATCGAACCTCTCTCCGTGTGCATAGGCGCCCACCAGGTCGCGCGAGGCCTCGCTGCGGTCGCGGTCCAGCACCCCCAGCTTCACGTGTTTCACGTCCAGGTTGATGGCGTAGCCGTACAGGATGAGCATGAGCACCGGCAGCACCAGCACCACCGCCAGGGTGCGCGGGTCGCGCAGGATGTGCACGAATTCCTTCCATGCGATGATCCAGGTGCGCCCGATCATGCGTCCGCTCCGGCTCTCCCCCGGTCCGCCTCCTCGATCAGGGCGACGAAGACGTCCTCCAGGGAGGGAACGATCTGTTCCACCTGCTCCACCGCCACCCCGCCGGCTCCCAGCGCGCGCCGCATCCGCCGCTCCCCCTCCTCGTCCGCCACCACCACGTGCAGCGCGGCCCCAAACACGGCCGCCTCCTTCACCGCGGGTTCGGCCTCCAGGATCCTCAGCGCCTCCGCCAGCGGCTCCGCCCGCACCTCCAGCAGCCGCCCGGCCCCATAGCGCTCCTTGAGCCGGCGCGGGCTTCCCTGTGCGATCAGCCTCCCGCCGTAGATCAACCCAAGCCGGTCGCAGTGTTCCGCCTCGTCCAGGTAGTGGGTGGTGACGAAGATCGCCACTCCCCGCTGCGCCAGCGTGTAGATCAGGTCCCAGAACCTCCGCCGGGAGATCGGGTCCACCCCGGAGGTCGGCTCATCCAGAAACAGCGCCTCCGGCTCATGGACCAGCGCGCACCCCAGGGCCAGCCGCTGCTTCCAGCCCGCGGACAGCTCCGCGGTGAGCGCGCGCTCGCGCCCCGCCAGCCCCGCCATCTCCAGGATCCACCGTCTCCTCTCCTCGACCCGCGCCGCGGGCACCCCGTACACGTCGGCATAGAAATCGATGTTCTCCGCGACCGTCAGGTCCTCGTAGAGCGAGAACTTCTGGCTCATGTACCCGATGTGCTGTTTCACCTGCTCCGACTGGGTGGCGATGTCGAACCCCGCCACCTCGCCGCGCCCGGAGGTGGGAGCGAGAATGCCGCACAACATGCGGATGGTGGTGGACTTGCCGGCCCCGTTGGGCCCCAGGAACCCGAAGATCTCGCCGCGCGCCACCGAGAACGAGACCCCATCCACCGCGGTGAAATCCCCGAACCGCTTCACCAGGTCCTCCGCCATCACCGCCGGCCGTTCCTCCCTACCCATCGCCGACCTCCCCAAGGGTGGAGATGAACACGTCCTCCAGACCGGGCGCGATCCGCCGGAGCGAAATCACCTCTATCCCCGCCTCCGCCAGCGCCCCTCGCAGCCGCGCCTCGCCGCGTTCCCCCTCCCTCAGCCGGGCGTGCAGCCGTTCCCCGAACATCTGCACCTCCAGCACCTCCGGCAGGGCCGCGAGCGCCTCCCGGCCGCGGCGCGGCGAATCCGCGATCACCTCCACCATCTCCCCGGAGAGGCCCCGCTTCAGCGCCTGCGGCGTGTCGCACGCGAGCAGCCGTCCCTTTGTCATCAGCGCCACCCGCTGGCAGCGCTCCGCCTCGTCCAGGTACGGCGTGGTCACGAGCAGCGTGATGCCGTCGGCCACCAGGGAGTGGAGAATCCTCCAGAAATCCCGCCGCGACACCGGGTCCACCCCTGTGGTGGGCTCGTCCAGCAACAGCACCTGGGGGCGGTGAATGAGCACACAGCAGAGGGCCAGCTTCTGCTTCATCCCTCCCGACAGGTTGCGGGCCAGACGATTTCGGAACGGCCCCAGCCGGCTGAATTCCAGCAGGTCGGCCTCCCGCGCGCGCTGCGCCGCGCGCGACACCCCGTACACGCGGGCGAAGAAGGTCAGGTTCTCGGCCACCGTGAGGTCTCCGTACAGGCTGAAGCGCTGGGGCATGTACCCGATGCGGGTTTTCACCTGCTCCGGCTGGCGCGCCACATCGAATCCCGCCACCCGGGCCTCCCCTGCGGTGGGCGCCAGAATCCCCGCCAGCATCCGCATGGTGGTGGTCTTCCCCGCCCCGTCCGGCCCCACCAGGC
>WFSF01000103.1 GCA_015486155.1 Armatimonadota bacterium | reverse complement strand
TTGCTGTGGTTGCGGATGCCGTCCCTCACCTCCCAGGTGAGGTTCAGCCCTTGCCCCTCCTTCTCCAGCGCCTCCACCACCCGCAGACTCTGCTCCGCGTGGTGGAAACGGGCCGTGGGGTCGAACTCCCTGTAGACCGCGTCCAGCGCGTACTCCCCCGCGTGCCCGAAGGGCGTGTGTCCCAGGTCATGGCCCAGCGCGATCGCTTCGGTCAGATCCTCGTTGAGGTCCAGGGCCCGGGCGATGGTGCGCGCGATCTGGGCCACCTCCAGGGTGTGGGTCAGCCGGGTGCGGTAGTGGTCCGCCTCCGGCGCGATGAACACCTGCGTCTTGTGGCTCAGCCGCCGGAAGGCCTTCGAGTGGATGATCCGGTCCCGGTCCCGCTGGAAGGCGGTGCGGATCGAACAGGGCGGCTCCGGGCGTTCCCGCCCGCGGCTTTGCGCGCTCTTCGCCGCGCGCGGCGAAAGTATCTCCTCCTCCAATCGCTCGCGTCGCTCCCGCGGGGTCAACATCTCACCATCTCACCTCTTGTAGGCCGGGACGGCGGTCTGCCGCAGGCAGACTCTAGCCATGTGCCCGCCCTACAGCACGGCCCTGCCGCCCTCACACCTCACCCCTGCACGATCAGCGAGAAATCGGCCAGCCTCCGGAACAGGTTCTCGTTGATCTGCCAGCACAACGCCAGCCGGTTCCGCCTGATCTCCTCGTCCTCATGCATCACCAACACTTCGTCGAAGAACCGGTCAATGGGCTGGCGCAGGCCGGCAATGAGGTCGAACAGCTCCTCCGGCTGCTTCCCCTGGGCCTTTTCCAGCGCGGCCCGATACGCCTTCCACAACGCCCTTTCCGCCGGCTCCCCCCTCTCGGCCAGGAGTTTCTCGTCCACCTCACCGCCCTCGAACCCCTTGATGATGTTGATCACCCGGGTGGTGGCGGTGACGGTCTTCACGAAGTCGGGACTGCTTGGAAGGTGTTGCGGGGAGCCGAGTCGGGCGACTCCGTCGCGTATGGTCATAGGGACCCTAATCCCCATGGACTGAGGTGATCCAATCGGCCTGGCATTAGATTCCAATACTCTCGCTCGCGTAGCGGCATCCAATATATCGTCAAACCCCACGGCTAGCGCTGCTTGAACCAGGTCATAGCGCACAGCATCTCGATCCTCGGTCACTGTCTGCAAATATGTCACCAATCGCTGGCGTATGATACTTCTGACGTCATTGAGAACCTCTTGATTTGGTCGCTCAAGCTGAATCTGCTTGTGCAGAGCTTGGAGCGCTGCGTTGACGAGGCGCTCCAGAGAGAACGAAAGACCGGGACTCTCTGCCGCAATGCGAACGATTCCATTGGCTTCGCGTCGGAGACCGAAGGGGTCTGTTGAGCCAGACGGAAGGATCCCCATGGCCGCGTAGGCGACAAGGGTATCAACCTTGTCGGCAACTGCCAGTACGCAACTCCTTTCTGCGACTGGCAATGCATCGCTAGGCCCGCGCGGACGGTAGTGCTCTGCGATAGCGTCGGCCACTTCCAATGGCTCGTCGCTTTTCTTGGCATAATGGCTACCCATGACCCCCTGGAGGTTCGACAGCTCCGTCACCATCTGGGTGGTCAGGTCGGCCTTGCACAACCGCGCGGCCCGGTCCAGCAGTTCCCGCTCTTTTCCCCCCAGCCCCACCTGTTCGGCGAGGTCCCGCGCCACCGCGCGCACCCGCTCCATCTTCTCGTACATGGTGCCCAGTTTCTCATGGAACACCACGCCCTTCAAATCCTCCACCCGGTCCGCCAGAGGCCGTTTCAGGTCCTGCTCGTAGAAATAGGAGGCGTCAATGAGTTTCGCGCGCAGCACGCTCTCCCAGCCGGCCAACACCTTGTCCAGATGTTCCTCGCCGCCGTCTCGCACCGCGATGAACTTGGGCATAAGTTTCCCGTCGTTGTCCTTCAGCGGGAAGTAGCATTGGACGTGACGCATCTCCTCAATCAACACTTCTCGAGGCAACCTTAGATAGCGCTCGTCGAACGAACCACAGGCGGTCGTAGCCCACTCGGCAAGAAAAGCTGTCTCCAATAACAAGTCGCGTTGGATTTCCTCAGCAAACTCTTCGGGCCAATCGATCAAAGTGCTGACTGACAGTCTTTCCGGGCCCTTGGCACTGACAACATGCGCCTGGTGAGACTGGGCTAGATTGTTGAGTTGGCTCCAAATTCTTTCCACGCGTTCGTCGGGGTCAATCAGCACATAGTGGCGCTTCAGCGCCTCCTCATACTCCTCTGCGCTCTTCACCTCGTGCATTCCGTCGGCCAGCACCGGGTGCCCCCTGGTGAGCCGGCCGCTCTTCAGCGGCCCCAGCGAAAACTCCACCACCGCCTCGTCCACCAGGGCCAGCAGCCAGCGGATGGGCCGGCCGAAACGCAGGGAGCCGTCGCCCCAGCGCATGGTCTTGGGGAAGGGCGTGCCCGTGATGAGGTCCGCCAGCATCGGCGCGAGCGCCTCCGCGGCCGGCAGCGCGGGCTCCTCGATCACCGCGAACACATACTCGCCCCCCTCCGCTTCGCCCCGCTCCAGTTGATCCGGGGTGAGCCCCCACCGGCGCGCGAACCCCTCCGCCGCCTTGGTGGGCCTGCCCTCCGCGTCGAAGGCGACCTTCACCGCCGGCCCGCGCTTTCTGCTGGTCCGGGGGGCCTGGGAGGCGGCGATGCGCTCGCCGATGAGCGCCAGCCGGCGCGGCGTCCCGTAGACCTTGACCTCCGACTCCGGGAGCCAGAGGCGGGCGCGGTCGAGCAGCGCGCGCCCCTCCTCCGCGAGGTAGGGCAGGGCCGTCGCGAAATAGCGGGGCGGCAGTTCCTCGGTTCCGATCTCCAGCACGAAACGGGGCATAGTCGTGATAACCACCTGATGTGAAATGTCTCGCGTTCGGGAATCCGAGCATACCATATCGAGAAGGAGAGAGACAACTCACATCCGGACGTGGTATCTTAGTAACGCAATCATTCCGCGGGCGCGCCCCCTTCCCGGCCGGCGGGCCCGCGGGGGATCGCGTTTTGCCGTGGCCCAGTCTCCATCGCATACGAGAGGTAGCAATAGATGAAGAACCGCTCCACACTAGGGGCTGCGCGGGCCTCCAAGCCCGAACGGCGTTTGATTCCCCTCCCCGTCGAGCCGCGCCGGCTCCGGCTCCGCTACGAGATCGTCGGCCTGGGGCTGTTCACCCTCGGCCTGCTGCTCAAGTTCGGGGTCGACTCCCGGTCCGGCCTCGCGGGGGCCCTGCTCTATCGCGCCATCTCCTTCCTGGTGGGGCCCATCGGCGCCAGTGTGGTCGCCGGCGCGTTGGTCGCGCTGGGCCTGACGATGGTGTTGCGCCGCGCGCGGATCGAGTTCGTCCGCCTCTGCCTGGGGTTCGGCGCGCTGTTGTGGCTCTTCCTGGCCATGCTGGAGCTCGCCCTGCCCGGCGAGGCCGACCTCGGCGCGGGCTTCGGCACCCAGGCCGGAGGTCTCCTGGGAGTGGCCCTCGCCGCGGCGCTGCGTCCTCTGGTGGGACGCACCATCGGCCTGCTGGCGCTGGTCCTGGGATCCATCTGCACCATCGGTTATCTCACCGACACCCCGCTGAGCCACATGGGGGCCGCCGTGGGCCGCCTCGCGGTGGGCGCGCTGACGCTCGCCGCGCGGTCCGGAATCCGCCTCCTCAGGAGCGCGGGCCGCGCGCTCCTCTCCGTGCGCCTCCCCTGGCTCCGAC
>WFSF01000102.1 GCA_015486155.1 Armatimonadota bacterium | reverse complement strand
GCGGGGGCACGCCTTTCTGCGGCACGCGGAGCGAACCCGCCTCTTCATCCATATGCTGGACCCCACCCGCCCGGAGGCGGACCCGGCGGCGGACCTGGAGACGGTGAACCGCGAGCTCCGCCTCTATGACCCCGGACTGGCCGAGCGGCCGCAACTCATCGCTCTGAACAAGATGGACCTGAATCCGCCCGGAGAAAACCTGGCGCGGGCGCAGGAGAAACTCGAGGGCATGGGATACGAGGTGTTTCGCATTTCCGCGGTCACCGGCGAGGGGGTGGACCGGCTGATGGGACGCGCCGCCCAGCTTCTCGACACGCTTCCAGAGGAAACCTCGCCCTCCGATAGGGCCGGCCGGGCGCGAATCGCCCGGGAGACCACTCAGAGGGGCAGAGAAGCCCGGGTGCGGGTTCTGGGGACAGGTTTCTTCGAAGTTTCCGGAGAAAAAGTCGAGCGCGCAATCGTGATGACAGACCTGGAAAATGAGGAGGCGTTGCGCCACTTGCAACGAAGATTAGAGGCGATGGGCGTAATCAACAAGCTCCGGGAGGCCGGAGCGAAGGACGGAGACCGGGTGAAAATCGGGGACGTGGAGCTGGAATTCAGGGATTGAGGGAGATATGGCGGGCTTGAGAGAGAGCGAAGCATTGGAGAAGGCCAGGCGTGCGAGGGCGGCGGCGGCACGGCTGGGTCTCCTGACCAGGACCGAGAAAGATCACCTGCTGGAGGTGATGGCCGAGGCCCTGGAGGCGAACGCCGGGGCTATTCTGGAGGCCAACGCGCAGGATGTGAGGGCGGTGAAGGAGCGCGGGGGAACCAGCGCCCCCATTGACCGCCTGTTGCTGGACGAGAAGCGGGTCCACGCCATGGCCCAGGGGCTGCGGGAGATCGCGGCCCTGCCCGATCCGATAGGTGAGGTGATAGAGGGGAGACGGCTGCCCAACGGCCTGGAGATCACCAGGGTGCGGGTGCCCCTGGGGGTGGTGGGCATCATCTACGAGTCCCGGCCCAATGTGACCGCCGACGCGGCCGGGCTGTGCCTGAAATCGGGCAACGCGGTGGTGTTGCGGGGCGGCTCGGATGCGCTCCACTCCAACCTGGCGATCGTGGGAGTGCTCACGGAGGCGGCCGGACCGGAGGGCCTGCCGGAGGGGGCGATCGAGATCATCGAGACCACCGACCGGGAGGTCGCGGCCGAGCTGATGCGGGCGGATGAATATCTCGACGTGCTCATCCCCCGGGGGGGAGGGGATCTCATCAGGCGCGTGAAGCGGGAGTCCACGGTGCCGGTGATCGAGACCGGGGAGGGCAACTGCCACATCTACGTGGACGCCTCCGCCCCACTGGATCAAGCGGAGGAGATCGTGGTCAACGCCAAGTGCCAGCGGCCTGGGGTATGCAACGCCGCGGAGACGCTGTTGGTGCACCGGGAGGCGGCCTCGGAGTTCCTGCCGCGATTGGGCGCCCGCCTGAGCGAAATCGGGGTGGAGCTGCGGGCCTGTGAGGAGTCGCGGAAACTGCTCCCGGACGCCAGAAAGGCCTGTGAGGCGGACTGGGAGACAGAATTCTTGGACCTGATTCTCGCCATTCGCGTGGTAAACGATGTGGGAGAGGCCATCGCTCACATCAACCGCTATGGAACGAAACATTCAGAGGCGATTATCACCAGAGACCTGGAGAACGCGCAGCGGTTCGTGCGAGAGGTGGACGCGGCCGCGGTGTACGTGAATGCGTCCACCAGGTTCACCGACGGCGGCCAGTTCGGCCTGGGGGCGGAGATGGGAATCAGCACCCAGAAGCTGCATGCGCGGGGGCCCATGGGCCTGCGGGAGATGACCAGTTCGAAGTGGGTGATAATGGGGCAAGGACAGGTGCGCGCCTGAGCCGAGCGCGCACGGGCGATGGGATCACGAGGAGCGACCGCGCGGTGAGGAAAGTCGGCATCATGGGAGGCACTTTCGACCCGATTCACCTCGGGCACCTGTCGGCGGCCGAGGAGGCGCGCGCGCGGTACGGGCTGGAGAGAGTGATCTTCATCCCCAACGGGCAGCCTCCCCACAAGAAGTCGTATCCGGTGACGCCCGCGGAGCATCGCTACAACATGGTGCGGCTGGCCATCGCCTCCCACCCGCACTTCGAGATCTCCCGGGTGGAGATGGATCGGCCCGGTCCCTCCTATGCGGTGGATACGCTGCACGCGCTGCGAGAGGAACTGGGAGGAGGGGTTGAGTTATACTTCATCACGGGGGCGGACGCCATCGCCGAGATCTTGACCTGGCGTGCGCCCGAGGAGCTCGTGAAGAGCTGCGACTTCATTGCGGTGACCCGCCCGGGGTATGACCTCCGCCGGCTGCGGGAGGTGACGGACGCGCTCCCCGGGGCGCGGGTGCATCTGCTCGACGCGATAGGCGTCGACATCTCCTCCACAGAGATACGCGCGAGGGTGGCGAGGGGCGAATCCCTCAGATACCTCGCACCGACTCCGGTAGTGCGCTACATCACCACTCACGAGCTTTATGTCAGTTGAGTGCCGGCCCCTTCGTCGCCCGGCTGATGATGCGCACGAATGCCTACAGGGATTCATGCGTAACCTATGAAGGGCCATTGCCCGAGCAGCGGGCTAGGGGGTGTGACAGACAATGGCAGTTACCTTATATGTGGGAAATCTACCTTGGAGCGCCACCGAGGACGACGTGGCGGAGACCTTCAGCACGTTGGGCCCGGTGGCGGCGGTGCGCATCATCACCGACCGCAACAGTGGCAGATCGCGAGGCTTCGGCTTCGTGGAGGTCGAGGGAGTGGAGATGGAAGAGGCCATTCAGCAGATGAACGGCGTGGAGCTGGGAGGACGGAGACTCACCGTGGGCCCGGCCAAACCTCGTCCCGATCGCCATTGAGCCGGTTGGACATAGATATGAGTCTTTCGGTTTCGGGGTTCCTGCGGCGGGCGGAGCCCATAGCAGGGATCAGGGTATGAGCTCTGAGTTGAGCGAGAAGCCACGCTCCCGCCGGCCTCGCCGGCGCTGGGAGTGGTGGTGGCTGATTTGGGCGGCGGCGGGCGTTTGTATCTTCCTGTGCGGCGCGGCATTGGGGGTGGCCTCCGGCGGAGGCGCCCCCGGCGAACGGTGGTTTCAGGAGTTTCTCTCCCCTGCCTTCGGGGGCAAAGCCCGGGTGACGATTCTCGTGGTGGGCGTGGACAACTCGGAGGGCCGGGGGCTCGCCGACACCCTGATCCTAGGAGTGGTCACTCCGGCCCTGAACGAGATCGCCGCGGTCTCCATCCCCAGGGACAGCCGCGTGGTGATCCCTGGGGTGGGCATACGTCGGATCAACGCGGCCCACGCCTACGGCGGTCTGCCGCTAACCATTCAGACGGTCGAGATGCTGCTGGGGCTCCCCATAGACTATTATGTCGAGGTGAACGTGCCGGGGCTGGTCAAACTGGTGGACGCCATGGGGGGCGTGGACCTGAAGGTGGAGAAGCGCATGCGCTACCGGGATCGGGCGCAGGGGCTGGACATAGATCTTCAGCCCGGATTTCAGCATCTCGACGGGAAACAAGCGATGGGCTATGTTCGCTTCCGCCACGACGCCATGGGCGACTTCGGGAGGATGGAGCGGCAGCGGAAATTCCTGCGGGTGGTGGCGCGCAAACTGCTCGCCCCGGAGAACCTGACACGCGCCCCGAAGCTGGCGGAGACCTTCGTTGATACCGTGAACACCAACCTCACGGTCAAGGACCTGCTGGCTCTTAAGCGCATCCTGCAGGAGAGCCGACCGGAGGCCATCCGCACCGCCACGCTTCCGGGGGAGCCGCGGGTGATCGAGGGGAAGGCGATGATCGAACTGGATGCGGCCCAGGTGCAGAAGGTCGTGGACCGCGTGCTGCTGGGGCAGGGGCTGAGTGTGAGCGTGCTGAATGGGACAGACGTCCAGGGTCTGGCCGCCCGCACCGCGGCCAGGCTGGAGCGGTGCGGGTGCGATATCGTAACCGTGGGCAATGCCCCGGAGAAAGTGAAACACACATTGGTGGTTGATCATCGAGGAACAGGGGCTCGGGCGCGGCGAGTGGCCAGCTGGTTGGGATTGGGGACGATCTCCGTCTCCCCCGAGGGAGAGAATCCGGCGGACGTCACCGTGATCGCCGGGCCGGACCTGGCGGAGGCGGACCGGTGAGGAGAACCCGCGCCGGGCGGCGCGCGGCCGTGGTGGAGACCACTCCGGAGGAGAAGGCGGCGATCGCGGAACAGGCGTTGACCGACCACCGGGCGTTGGATGTGGTGGCGCTCGACATGCGGAACGTGACCACCATCACCGACTATTTCCTCATCTGTCACGGCACCTCCGCCCTCCACATCCAGAGCCTCGCCGAGGCCGTGCGGGAGGCGTTCGAGGAGAGAGGAATTCGCCCCTTCGGCGCGGAGGGGGAGAAAGAGGCGCGGTGGGTGCTGCTGGACTATGGGGAGGTGGTGGTGCACGTGTTCTCGGAAGAGGACCGGGAGTTCTACGATCTGGAGCGGTTGTGGAGCGATGCCCCGCAGGTGACGCTCTCCGCTCCCGCGCGGGCCGAGGATGGAGAACGAGCAGACCCCCAGTGATGTCCAGGTGAAGGTGCGCCAACTGCTGGGCCAGGCGACGCTGATGCGCGCCCGCGGCAAGCAGGCGGAGGCGCTCAAAATCGCGCAGGAGGCGCTCACCCTGGACGAGGAGAACGCCGACGCCCATGAGATGGTGGGCGATCTACTGATGGACTTGAAGCGCGGGGCGCAGGCGGTGGCCAGCTTCAAGCGCGCCCGCGAGCTGAACCCCTCCCGCGTGGCGCTGGAGGACAAGCTGGCGCGGGCGGCGCTGCTCCGGGCGCAGGGCCTGCAGACCGCCGCGCAGGCGGAGGCGATGCTCTCGGGGCGGGGGGGTGCGAGCGGCCCGGTGCACAAGCCCGGCTACGCGGCCCTGCTCTCTGCGATCCCGGGTCTGGGGCAGATATACAATGAACAGTTGGCGAAAGGCCTCGCCATGCTGGCCGGGTGGATCGCTCTGTTGGCCATCATCTCGCGGGCCATGAAGGCCTCGATGCTGGAGGCGGTGTCGAGTCGTGTGTCGGGATACGGCGCGGGGCCCGACCTGTGGAGCGCGTTCACGGGAGTCAATGTGGTGTGGACGGTGTTGCTGATCGGGTTGCACGTCTACGCGATCGTGGACGCGGCGGTCTGCGCCAGCAGAACCATGACCTCCGATTCCAGCGGCCTGGTGTGAGGAGCACGGATGACCGATGAGATAGGCGTGGAGTCGCTCGCACGCGCGGCGGTCTGCGCGCGCTGGGCCTGCCCGGCAGCCACGCGCCTCTCTACATAGTGCCGGTGGGCCGCCCCCGAACTTGACCGCCGGAAGCGGGCTGCATATAATTCCCTTGCGTGCCCCAGTGGCCAAGTGGATAAGGCACAGGCCTCCGGAGCCTGGATCGCAGGTTCGAATCCTGCCTGGGGTACCAACGGTTCTCCAGCATGTATTACCTGTACATTCTGCGCAGCATCCCGAAGGGAACTCTGTACGTGGGAACGACCCGCGACGTCGCCAGGCGTCTCCGGGAGCACAACGCGGGCAGGAGCCGGTCCACCG
>WFSF01000101.1 GCA_015486155.1 Armatimonadota bacterium | reverse complement strand
GCCCCAATCCGGCCCCCTGGTTCAGGGAGAGGTGGAGCGGCCCGGCGAGCGCGATCCCCAGGAGGACGGCGGCGAGCAGCGCGCCCAGCGCGCCCTCGATGGTCTTTCCGGGGCTGAGGTTGGGACAGAGCCGGTGACGGCCGAGGATTTTTCCAACGGCATACCCCGCCGTGTCCATGCCCCAGCACATGATGAGCGCCCCCGCCAGGGCCGCCTCCCCGAAGGCGAAAGTCGAGTCGGCCCCCCTCACGGAGACGAGGGGGCCGACCAGGAGGCGGAGGCGCACCAGGTAACTCGACAGGTGGCCCACATATCCCACCCCGACGATGGTGGCGAGTATGCGGTCTCCGCGGTCCCGGGGAAAGAGGTACGCCGCCCAGAAGAGAAGGGCCAGCAGGCCGAGGCCCAGCGCGGGGAGCTCCACGGAGAGGGGCGCGCTCGGAAGGGGGCGCGCGATGGGGAGGAGGATCACGCCGATTCCAAGCGGCCAGCCCAGCCAGAGGTAACCCCGCTGCCCGCGGGCGGCGGTGAGACGGTAGAACTCGGCCATCCCCGCGAGCGCGACGGCCGCCACCAGTCCGCCCAGCCACCAGCCGCCGAAGTGGACGACGGCCAGCGCGAGCGGGATGCCGACGACGGCCGTGAGCACGCGCTTGAGCAGCATGAGGTCAGGCCTTTCCCTTCTCCGCGCCCTCCTGCAACACCACCGCCAGTTCCGCCCCCACCAGCATGATGGAGGCGCTGAAGTAGAGCCAGACGCTCATCACCACCGCGCCCGCCAGGGAGCCGTAGAGTTTGCCATAGCCGGCGCTGTGCACCAGCAGCGCGGAGAAAGCGAGGCGGGAGAGTTCCCACAACACGGCCGCCGCGGCCGCGCCGATGGCCGCCTCGGTCCATCTGGCGCGGGCCTGGGGCAGAAACTTGTAGGTGAGCAGGAAGGCCAGCCACGCCGCCGCCGGAGGCGCGAAGGCGCGCAGCCAGGGCATGGGATGGAGGTGGGGCCCCAGGTCCTGCAGCAGCGCGGCGCGGGCGGCGATGGCGGCCGCGGCGGTGGTGACCAGCGTGATGCCGAGGAAGATGAGGCCCGCGCCCACCATGGCGGCGAAGGCGATGAGGTTGCGCACCAGCAGGGGCCGCCCGCGCCCGTGGCCGGACCAGACGCGGGTGAGCACGTCTTCGAGGGTGAGGAAGAGACGGCTGCCGGCCCACAGCAGGCTGAGCACGCTGATCAACTCCACCAGCCAGCGGCCCCCGGGGTGGCTGAACTGCCGCATGGCCTGCTCCAGGCCGGGCGCGCTGAGGGGAAGGGTGGTTCTCAGCAGATTGGAGATGTGCCGCTCCGCGGCCGCCGACGAGCCCAGCACCCGCCCGAACACCGAGATCGCAACCACCCCCAACGGAACCAGGGAGATCATGCCGAAGAAGGCGACGGCCGCCGCCATCAGCGAACACCCGTCCCGCGAGAAGCGGTCGGACACCTGTCTGATAACGTCCAGGATCGCCCTGAAAGGATTCACTCCGCTCATCCCGGCACGGCCCCCGCTCCGCTGCGGGAAGACCGCTCAAGTGATGACAACGCCCCGGTCCCCGGCCTCTATCCGGCCGATCGGAAAGGCGGTCTCCCCCTGCGCGGTGAGGAACGACGCCGCGGCCTCGACCTCCTCCGGGGGGAGCGCCAGCACCAGCCCCACCCCCATATTGAAGACGTGAAACATCTCCTCGTCCTCGATGCGGCCGATCTGCTGGAGCAGCCGGAAGACCGGAGGGACCTCCCAGCGGCTTCTCTCGACCACCGCGCGGCACCCCTCGGGCAGACAGCGCACCAGGTTGTCGGGGATCCCGCCGCCGGTGATGTGGGCCATTCCCTTCACCGGCGCGCGCTCCAGCAGAGCCAGCACGCTGCGCGCGTAGCAGCGATGGACGCGCAGCAACTCCTCCCCGACGGTGCGGCCCAGCTCCGGCACGCGGTGATCCACCCCCCAGCCGGCGACCTCGAAAAATACCTTGCGGGCGAGCGTATATCCGTTGGTGTGGAGGCCGTTCGAGGCCAGCGCCAGCAGCACGTCCCCCGGCGCGATGCCCTCGCCGGTGATCGCCTTCCGTCTGTCCACCACTCCGACCGCGAACCCGACCAGGTCGTACTCTCCCTCCCGGTAGACGCCGGGCAGCTCCGCGGTCTCCCCGCCGATGAGCGCGCAGCCGGCCTCCCGGCAGCCCGCGCTGAGACCCTCGATCAGCTCCTCGATGAACGCGGGGGTGAGCGCGGGGGCGGCGATGTAGTCGAGGAAGAAGAGGGGCCGCGCCCCCTGGACCAGGAGGTCGTTGACACAGTGCCCCACGATGTCCATGCCCACGGTGTTGTGGCGGCCGGCCAGGGATGCGACCATCAATTTGGTGCCCACGCTGTCGGTGGAGGCGACCAGCAGGGAGTCGCCCGCGCCCACCTCCTCCAGCGAGTACATGGCGCCGAAGCTCCCGATGTCGGTGATCACCTGGGGGGTGAAGGTGGACCGGAGGTGGCGCTTCGCGCGCTCCAGCCCCTCCGCCTTGCGCGCGATATCCACTCCCGCGGCCGCGTAGGTAAGCGGCTCTTCGCTCACTTTCGGGTCCGGGCGGGAGTCCTCCGACACGCGCGCTCCTCCAGGTCGAGCTTGCTCAACTTGACGTCCCTCGGAATGGGGATGGGGTATCGCCCCGTAAAGCAGGCGAGGCAGAGCTTTCGGCGGGGAACGCCGATGCCCTCCAGCAGCCCCTCCAGGGACTGGTAGGCGAGGCTGTCCGCGCCGATCTCCCGGCGGATGTCCTCCACCTTGGAGTAGCGGGCGGCGATGAGCTCGGAGCGGTTGCTGGTGTCCACTCCGTAGTAGCAGGGCCAGCGGTAGGGAGGGGCGCTGATGCGGACGTGCACCTCCCGCGCGCCCGCCTCCCGGATGAGGCGGATCACCCCCCGCTTGGTGGTGCCGCGGACGATGCTGTCGTCTACCATCACCACCCGCTTTCCCTTCAGCGCCTCCCGCAGAGGACTCAGCTTCACCCGCACCCCGAGTTCCCGCAGCCGCTGGTCCGGCTGAATGAAAGTGCGGGGGACATACCAGTTGCGGATCAGCCCCTCCCCGAAGGGCAGCCCGGACCTCTCCGCGTAGCCGATGGCGGCGGGCCAACCGGTGGCGGGGACGGGGATCACCACGTCGGCCGCGGTCGGGGAATCCTGGGCCAGCTGGTGCCCCAGGCCCCGTCTCGCCTCATAGCACAAGCGCCCCTCGATCACGCTGTCGGGCCGCGCCATGTAGATGTACTCGAAGACGCAGAGGGCATGGCGGGGGCTGGTCTCCACCTGGCGGCTCTCCAGGCCGTCCGCGCCGGCGATCACCATCTCTCCGGGTTTGACATCCCTCACGAAGTCCGCGCCGATCACGGCCAGCGCGCACGACTCCGAGGCGAAACAAATCGCCTTGCCGTTCAGCCGGCCGATGCAGAGCGGGCGCACGCCATAGGGATCGCGCAGAGCGATGGCCGCCTTCTCGGTGAGCACGGTGAGCGAGTAGGCGCCCCGCCACCGCTTCATGCACTCCTCGAGCGCCGCCGGCACATCACCGGTGCGGTTCGCCGCTCTCACCACCATGCGCAGCATCACCTCGCTGTCGCTGGTGGCCTCGAAATGCTCCCCCTTCGCCTCCAGCTCGGCGCGGAGATGCAGGGCGTTGACCAGGTTTCCGTTGTGCGCCAGGGCGATGGAGCCCCCCTTCCACTCTGCCACCAGGGGCTGGGCGTTGGCCAGAGTGGAGGAGCCGGTGGTGGAATAGCGGGTGTGCCCGATGGCGAGGTCCCCCTGCAATCGGGAGAGGGTGCTCTCATCGAAAGCCTGGTAGACCAGGCCCATCTCGCGGTGCCAGGCGAACTTCTTTCCGTCGGAGACCACGATGCCCGCGCTCTCCTGTCCGCGGTGCTGCAACGCGAACAGGCCGAAATAGGTCAGGCGGGAGACATCTTCGCCAGGTCCGTAGATGCCGAAAACGCCGCAGGCTTCGCGCGCCTCCGGGCGCGCGAAGCAGTGACTGTGATCTTCCATGGTTAGCTTTGTCCCTGCACCCGCCTCGGGAAGTGAGGACACGGGCTGAGATTCCAACCCGCCGGTATTGTACCGCGTCCGGGAGGTGGGGTCAAACCGGACCCGGCGCCCCCCGGGGCCTCATCCGCGCAGCACCAGGTGCCGCCTCGCCTCACCCTTCCGGTATTCCTCCAGCACGGCCTCGAAATTGGCCTGTATGACGCGGATCGCCTCGGAAATGGTATCCGTGCGGACCACCACGCAGAGGAACTTGGTGAGGATGCGAGGCAGGTTGGGCCCGAACCTCCTGCCCACCAACACATGTATCCCCCGCAGCGCGGAGGCCGTGGCCCGGGCCTTCTTGGGGTCTCCGTGGCCGGCGCGCTCCTCCCCCGCGTACTTCGAGTTCTCCCGAAGCTCCACGAACTCGCTGGTCTCAGGCCCGATCTCGTAGACCGCGAAGTATCGGGACATCCCCACGTGATCGTCGGCCTTCAGGTGTTCTTCGTCATCCGTGCCGAAGGCGGTCAATAGGTTCATGTCTCCTCCTGATCGAACCCCCGCCATCACTCGCTCCCTCGCAAGTTTCCGTCCCCGCCGGCGCGCGGGATCATCTCCACCGCCCCCGTCGGGCACACCCGGGCGCATACGCCGCACCCGAAACAAGAGGCCGGGTCCACCACCGCCTTCTTCTCGGAGTCGAAGGAGATGGCGCCCCCCGGGCAGACCGACGCACATTCCTTACAACCCTTGCACGCCTCCGTCCGGACGGAGGCGACGAATCCGGCCACCGTGCACGAGACCCCGTTCCCGCTCCGCGATTGGAGCAGACCCCCGGAGACCCCCGAAGCCTGAATCCGCCCCCCCGTGCGCATTCCCTGGCCGCGTCTGCGATTGCGTCCTCTCACTGGACATGCCTCCGCTTTCTCGGCCCGCACCTCAGGTCCCC
>WFSF01000100.1 GCA_015486155.1 Armatimonadota bacterium | reverse complement strand
GTGTAGAAGTACTCGTAGAACTCCGCGAGGTGGGTCTCCCCGGTGGAGGGCCAGACGCCCAGCAGGCGGAAGATGTCCTGCTGAAAGCGCACCTCCTCGTGCTTGGTCTCCAGGAGATTGTCCTGCAGCTTCGCGTTCGAGGCGAGGGTGGCGTCGAGGATCTCCGCGGTGCGGTCCTCGCCCCTGATGAGCAGTTTCGTCACGAAGGACTGGTGATTGACGCCGCCCAGCTCCATCTCCACCTCGGATTTCTTCACCCCGAAGACGCGGGCGAAGTAGGAGAAGAGTTCGTCGGCGGAGTGGCACAGGCCCCACACCGCGGGCAGGGAGGTATACCGCGCCATCGCGCCGGTGATGCAGGACATGGGGTTGGTGAAGTTGAGCAACACGGCCTCCGGGCAGATGCGCTCCACGTCGCGGGCGATCTCGACCACCACGGGTATCTCGCGCAGGTTGCGCGCCAGCGCGGCCGGCCCCAGGGTGTCGCCGACGCCGACGGGTATGCCGTACTTGGCGCACACCTCCCAGGAGCGGAAGTCGGCCTCCCGGCCGCCGGTGGTGATGGAGAGGATCACCGCGTCCGCGCCCCGGAGCGCCTCCTCCCGGTCCAGGGTGCGGTGGACGACGATGTTGGTGTTTTTCTGGCGCGCGATCTTCTCCAGCAGGTCGGCGACCACGGTCAGGGGGCGCTCGGCGAGGTCGTGGACCACCAGCTCGCAGTCCTCGAACCCGCCCACCAGCAGCATGTCGCGCAGGACCTTGTGCACGAACTTGTAGGAGGCGCCCACGAATACGATGCGCTTCCGCCCCACCGATCCCTGGTTCCTGATGTACTCCTCGACCGGCCCGGTCCAGCCGGCCGACTTGCCGACGATCTCTTCTGTCACTGTTGCTCTTTTCTCCGTGTCATCGCGGGCATGGCGCCCGACTGATGCCCTGTGATTATCCGGGGATGGGGCGGGGTCCTCTACCGTCGGGAAGCCGGCCGGGGGAAATCGCGCAAGAGATGGCTTGAAGATAGCATGAAATGGCATGCCAATTTGCTTGCGGGAGCGCTAAACTTATCATCAAACTCGTTGGGTGCGGCCGGCGGCCTGACTCAAAGGGTTGCGGACCGAGGAGCGCCTGATGGCGGGAAAGGAGGTGAAGGCGGTCGGCGAGGCGTCAGGGCGCTCGTGAGGCATGCGTGCATTCCATATGCGAGGGGTAAGCGAAGTATGCGCAAAATGCTGTTGCTGCTGTTGCTGTTGGTTGGACTTTCCTTGACTTCACTGGCCGCGGCGACCGAGTATCACGTCGGGGCGGGCCAGCAGTACGCGACCATGAACGATCTCCTGTCGGCGGTGACCCTTGGCGACAACGACATCGTGTGGGTGCATCCGGGCACCTATTCCAACTTCTGGGTGAAGGCCGGCGGCGGGAGCAGCCGCGACGCCGCGGTGCAGATTCGCGCCTGGGACCCCAACAACAAGCCGGTGTTCGATGCGGCCGGCGCGGACAACTGCGTGCAGTTCGAGGACCCGGATGGTCTCGGCATGGTGGGCAAGTGGTTCCTGATCGACAGCCTTGAGGTAACCGGGGCCGCGAGCCGGGGCATCTACAATGTGTCGTGCAACATCGTGGTGCAGAACTGCTATGTGCACGACAACCACAACGGCTACATGGGCGGATGGCACAACTGTCGAGACGACGAGCGCGGCGACGCCATCTTCGAGGGCAATGAATTCTATCGCAACGGGAGCGGCAATTACGCCCACCAGCTCTACATGGAGGGCTACATCGCCGAGTTCCGCTACAACTGGGTGCACGAGAACACCGGCGGGCTGTCGTACAAGGATCGGAGCCGCGACTCCACTGTGGAGTACAACTATATCGAGCAGGGACCCAACGGCGTGTACACCGTGGAGTTCTGCGGGTTCGACGACAAGGATATGCCGGATATCCCGCAGTACGCGAAGATGATCGGCAACGTGGTGCTCAAGAATGGGGGAGGAAACCACTGGCTCTTCATCGGCAACGAACGGAGCGAGGGCGGCCAGCACAAATACGACAATATCGGCTATCTCACTCTGGTCAACAACACTTTCTACACACAGGACCATACCGGGCCGATGCTGGGCACCGATGACGGCAGCATCGTCACCGCCCACAACAACATCTTCCACTCCACGACTTGTGACCGGATCATTGACAAGGTGGACATAGCCAAGAGCCCGGGCACCGTCGAGACCAGTTACAACAACTGGGTGGACAGCCGCATGACCGTGCCGGCGGAGTTCACGGGCACCGTGTTCGGGACCGATCCGGGCCTGGTGGACTGCTCGTGGCCGCTGGGCGACTTCCATCTGACCGCGAGCTCTCCGTGCATCAACGCGGGCCGGAACGATGTC
This sequence comes from Armatimonadota bacterium, assembly GCA_015486155.1. Classification (GTDB taxonomy): domain Bacteria; phylum Armatimonadota; class Hebobacteria; order Hebobacterales; family Hebobacteraceae; genus S016-27. Next base: position 363 of record WFSF01000100.1, on the reverse strand, counting down.
TCCGACCTGCCGACGAAGGAGTACTCGCATCCGTGCGGCTGGGTGGACCGGTACAGCGACGGCGCGATCGACATCGGCGCGTACGAGTACTATGGCGCTCCGGTGGCCCCAACCGCGGATTTCTCGGGTAACCCGACCAGTGGGTATGTGCCGCTGACGGTGGACTTCACCGACCTCTCCACCGGCAACCCGACCTCGTGGTCGTGGGATTTCGGGGACACGGGCAGCTCCACCGCCCAGAACCCCAGCCATGAGTACGCCTCGACCGGCTCCTACACGGTGAGCCTGACCGCGACGAACGCCCAGGGCAGCGACACCGAGATCAAGCCGGACTACATCAGCGTGAGCGAGCAGCCCCAGACC
>WFSF01000099.1 GCA_015486155.1 Armatimonadota bacterium | reverse complement strand
TGCGCCATTCGGGAAGGAGTCTGCTGACAAATCGGGTAACATTGGGCTGGGTCATGGGCTGCTCCTCGTGCTGTGATGGTTTCCGCTAATCGTTCGCGAGCCGAGCAGCCCTTCCTTCTTTCTCCTCCCACCAAAACTGGGTAACCGTCAGAGGCCGCCCGCGTTGACGTGTCCCCGCGTTTCCGATAACATCTCGCCGAGGCGAGGCCGACGGGCATGGCGGTCACATGCCCATTCCGTGCCATTCCAGGAGATGACAGCATGGATTTCACACTAACCGAAGACCAGGCGGCAATACTGGAGCACGTCAAGGAGTTCTGCGACGAACACCTGGCCCCCAAGGCCAAGGAGACGGACGAGGCCGGCGTGTGGCCGGCGGAAAATGTGGCCATGTTGGGCCAGCTCGACCTGATGGGCATCCCCGTGCCGGAGGAGTACGGCGGATTGGGGATGGATTTCCTCACCTGGGCGATGGTGGGCGAGGAACTCTCCCGGGCCTGCACCACCACCGGCGCGGTGTTCGGGGCGCACCTGCTGGCCGTGTTTCCCATTCTCTCCTTCGGAACCGAGGAGCAGAAGCAGAAGTACCTCGTCCCCCTCGCCAAGGGAGAGCACATCGGCGCCTTCGGGCTCACCGAGCCGGGCGCGGGCTCGGACGCGGGCGCGGTGGCCACCAAGGCGGTCCGGGACGGGGACGACTACATCCTGAACGGCACCAAGATCTTCATCAGCAATGGGGGCGAGGCGCAGACCTACGTCATCATCGCAAGCACCAAACCGGAGCGGGGGGCGAGGGGCCTGAGCGCCTTCATCGTGGAGAAGGGCACGCCCGGATTCGAGTTCGGCAAGAACGAGAAGAAGATGGCCTATCCCTCCCTGCCCAACCGGGAGCTCATCTTCACCGACTGCCGGGTGCCCAAGGAAAACCTGCTGGGCCGCGAGGGGGCCGGGTTCCTGGTGGCGATGCGCACGTTGGGCGTGGGCAGGATCGGGATGGCGATCGGCTCGGTGGGGGTGGCGCGGGCCGCGCTGGAGGCGGCGGTGCCCTACTCCAAGCAGAGGCACCAGTTCGGCAAGCCCATCTCCTCCTTCCAGGCGATACAATTCATGCTGGCGGACATGGCCACCGAGCTGGACGCCGCAAGATTGCTAACTTGGCGGGCTGCCTGGCTCAAGGACCAGAACAAGCCGTTCGAGAAAGAGGCCGCCATGGCCAAGCTCTACGCCTCCGAGGTGGCGATGCGGGTGACCACCAAGGCGGTGCAGGTCTTCGGCGGCTACGGCTACACCAAGGAGTTCCCGGTGGAGCGTTACATGCGGGAGGCGAAACTCTTCGAGATCGTGGAGGGCACCTCCGAGGTGCAGCGCATGGTGATCGCCAACCACGTCATCCGGGAGCTCGGGTGAGCGCGGGCGACACCCGAAAGCACGGCGGACTTCACTTCAGAGGCGGAGCGTCGCAGCCATGAACATCGTAGTGTGCATCAAGCAGGTTCCGGAGACCACCGAGGTGCGTGTGGACCCGGAGACCAACGCGCTGATCCGCGAGGGCATCAAGGGCATCGTCAACCCCTTCGACGAGAACGCCATCGAGGCCGCTCTGCAGCTCCGAGAGGCGCACGGAGGCAAGGTGACGGTCGTCTCCATGGGCCCGCCCCAGGCCGAGGAGGCCTTGCGGCACGCGCTGGCCATGGGGGCCGACGAGGCGATCCTGCTCACGGACGCGGGCTTCCGCGGCAGCGACACCCTGGCCACCTCCTACGCGCTGGCGGCCGCGGTGAAGAAGATCGGGGACGTTGACCTGGTGCTCTGCGGAAAGCAGGCGATCGACGGGGACACCGGCCAGGTCGGGCCCGGGATGGCGGAGCGACTGGGATTCCCCCAGGTGACCTTCACCATCGAGCTGGAGATCGCGGATGGAAAGTTGCGCGCCCGGCGGGTGCTGGACGACCTGTTCGAGGTGATCGAGGTGAAACTGCCCGCGGTGGTCACCGTCGTGAAACAGATCAACGAACCCCGCCTTCCGGGGATGAGGAACGTGCTCAAGGCGAAGAGGGCGGAGATCACCAAGTGGACGGCGGCCGACCTGGAGGCCGATCCCACCCAGGTCGGCTTCGACGGCTCCCCCACCCAGGTGCTCAAGGTGTGGCCTCCCCAGAAGCGCTCCAGCGGGCAGCTGCTGGAGGGAGAGCCGGACGAGGTGGCGGAGCGGCTGGCCGGCATCATCAAGGAGTTGAATATCGCCCCGCGGTGACGCGCGTGCTGTAGGGCGGGCCTACCCAGGCCCGCCACTCCTCAGCGGCTGTGGGATGCGGGGCTTGCGGAGACAGTCAATGGCGGTTCGTCTGATAACCGAGAAGTGTACCGGATGCAAACTCTGCCTGCGGGCCTGCCCCTATGGCGGGATCGAGATCGTGGAGGGAAAGGCCCGGTTCAACGACCAGTGCACCCAGTGCGGGGCCTGTGTGTCCTCCTGCAAGTTCGGCGCGCTGGTGTTGGAGGTGACCTTCACCCGCGACGTGGATGTGGACCAGTACCGCGGGGTCTGGGTGGTGGCCGAGCACCTGCACGGACAGATGAGGCGGGGGACCTACGAGCTGCTGGGCGAGGGCCGGCGGCTGGCCGACAAGCTGGGCGTGGAGCTCGCGGCCGTGCTGTTCGGCGACGGCGTGGAGGGGGTCGCGCCCGACCTGATCGCGCACGGCGCGGACAAGGTGTATCTCGCGCAAGACCCCGCGCTCGCCCACTACCGCACCGGCCCGTATACCGACGTTCTCTCCGGGATGATCAACCAGTACCGCCCCGAGGTGGTGCTGGTGTCGGCCACCCCGCAGGGCAGGGACCTCGCGCCCCGGGTGGCGGCCCGGGTGAGCGCGGGGCTCACCGCGGACTGCACCGGCCTCGACATCGACGAGGACGACCGGCTTCTGGTGCAGACCCGCCCGGCCTTCGGCGGGAATTTGATGGCCACCATCGTCTGCCGGGAGGCGCGGCCCCAGATGGCCACCGTGCGCCCCGGGGTGATGAAGGCGCTGGATCCGGACCCGAGCCGCGAGGGCGAGGTGGTGGAGGTCCCCGTCAAACTCGACGAGCGCGCCATCCTCACCAAGATCGTGGAGATCGTCCAGCAGGAGAGCGACGGGCAGGTGAACCTCCAGGACGCGGAGATCATCGTCTCCGGCGGCCGCGGCCTGGGGAAACCGGAGAACTTCGCCATCATCCGCGAGCTCGCCGAGGCGCTGGGCGGGGCCGTGGGGGCCTCCCGCGCCGCGGTGGACGCGGGCTGGATCCCCGCCTACCACCAGGTGGGCCAGACCGGCCGCACCGTCCAGCCCAAGCTCTACATCGCCTGCGGCATCTCCGGCGCGGTCCAGCACCTCGCGGGAATGCAGTCCTCCGACGTCATCGTCGCCATCAACAAGGACCCCGCCGCCCCCATCTTCAACATCGCCACCTACGGCATCGTCGGCGACCTCTTCGAGATCGTGCCCAAGTTGACGGAGAAGCTGAAGGGACTGTAGGGCGGGCATTCCCATGCCCGCCTCGGCTGGCGTAGGAACGCCAGCCCTACAATCCCCTACTCCCCTCCGATCACCTTCACCCCATCCATGTACGGCACCAGGGCCTCCGGCACCGTGACGGAGCCGTCCTCGTTCTGGTAGTTCTCCAGGATGCAGGCGAGGGTGCGGCCCACGGCCAGGCCGGAGCCGTTGAGGGTGTGGACGAACTCGGGTTTCGCCTCCCGCTTGCGCCGGAAGCGGACATTGGCCCGCCGCGCCTGCCAGTCCAGGCAATTCGAGCACGAGCTCAACTCCATCCACTGGCCGGTGCCGGGGAACCAGGCGAGGGGGTCGTAGGCCTTGGCCGCGGCCATGCTCATCTCCCCCGCGCACAGGAGCGCCAGGCGATAGGGAATCCCGAGTTTCCGGTAGACCAGCTCCGCCTGCCGCACCAGGGACTCCAGCTCCTCGGCCGAGGTCTCCGGGAGGACGAACTTGAACAGCTCCACCTTGTCGAACTGGAACTGGCGGATGAGCCCCCGCGACTCCTTGCCCGCGCCGAACTTCTCGTAGCGGAAACACGGGGTGTGGGCGCAGTAGTACCGGGGGAGCGAGTCACCGTCCAGGATCTCGTCCCGGTGGAGATTGGCCAGGGCGGACTCCGCGGTGGGGATGAGGAACATGTCGTTCTCGCGGACGTGGAACTGTTCCTCCTCGAACTTGGGCAGGTGGCCGGAGGCCACCAGCGCGTCCCGGCGGGCGAGCACCGGAGGCGCGGTCTCCACGAACCCCGCCTGGGTGTGCAGGTCGAGCATGAAGTTGATCAGCGCCCGCCGCAGCCGCGCGCCCGCGCCCTTGAACACCTCGAAGTTGGCCCCCGCGATCCGGGTGGCGCGCTCGAAGTCCACGATGTCGAGGTTGACCGCGATCTCCCAGTGGGGTTTCGGCTCGAACAGGAACTCCCGCGGCTCCCCCCACTCCCGGACGATGACGTTCTGCTCCTCGCTGTCGCCCTCCGGGGTGGAGTCGTCGGGGAGGTTGGGCACCAGGAGCGCCAGGCGCTCCACCTCGGCCTCCGCCTCCCGCACCTGCGCGTCGAGGGACTTGATGCGGCCGCTCACCTCGCGCATCTCGGCGATGAGGTCGGAGGCGTCCCCCTTGTTCCGCTTGATGGCGGCGATCTCGTCGCTGACGCGGTTTCGCCGCGCCTTCAATTCCTCCACCTCGGTGAGCAGCGCGCGCCGCTTCTCGTCGGCCGAGAGCAGGGAATCCACGACGGCCGTGTCCTGCCCCCGCTTCCGGATGCCGGCGCGGACCGTGTCGGGATTGGCGCGAATGAATCGAAGATCGAGCATGTCGGAACTCCAAGAAGCCTGTTCTTTGCATTCTAGCCGCCTCGGAGGGCGCGGTCAAGGTGTTGACAATTGTTGCGAATTGTAGTATGGTTCTCATTGCCTAGTGAGTGGGGAAGTCCCGCCAAGGGAGGTGCCAGGATGAATATAAGGACAGAAAGATGGAAAAGATCAAGTCACAGCAGCAGTGGTTCAACGCCTGGACAGGCACTCTGGAGGCGCTGCTAAAGCCGTACCGGCAGATCTGGCATGACGCCTTACTGCGCTCGGCCGAGATTCAATTGTATGTTGAGTACGCGCTCTGCGCCCAGATCATCCGACATGCCATGCGACACCATAAAGACGCGTGGCGGAAAGCGCCGGCATTACTGCAAAGCGGGCGGCCCTTGCGCGAAGTGCTGGGTCTGCTGTTCGGAAAGGATGTCCCCCTGCCTGTAGCGGCGATGGCGTTGGACGTCATCGTACAAGAGTCGGATAAGCACGATGAACGAGAGGATGTGCTCATCGGGCGTGAGGTGCGAAAACGCGAGGCTGAAAGGATCGCAGTGCCCCCGCCCGGTTATGTGTGGGTGGTCAGGATCCAGGGGGCGAGGCAATTCAGCGTGACGGTCGAGAATCGAGCCAAATTGAAGGACGAGAGCGTGGGTCTTGTGAGAATTGTTGACGCTCGATAGTGTCTGTTGATGGAAAGAGTAATTTGAAATGGTAACCAAGGTGCGGGCGAAGCGCAAGCAAACTGATAGGCTGCCGGCTCTGCGTCTGCGGAGCCCGTTGGGGTTGGCGTTGGCGCGCTACCGAATGGCGAAGGGGCTGGGTTTGAACGAGCTGGCGCGTCTGGCGAAGGTGGATCGCTCCCAGTTGAGCCGACTGGAGGGAGCCAAGCAGGTCAGCGCGCACGCGGCCACACTGAGGAAGCTCGCGAAGGCGCTGGAGGTGGATGTCGAGCACCTGATGAGGCTGGCCGCAGTCAGCCGCGCCCATGCGTGGACGACGGACAGCGCCGACGAGGAGTTCGTCAGCGCGCTGGAGGAGACCGGTGGACCTATGGGAGTCGAGGTCGCCATCAAGAAAGACCCCACTATTCCACCTGGGCGGAAGAAGTGGTTGCTGGAATGCGTGAAACTGGCGCGTCAGCAGTCCTGACATGATCCGCCGTCCGTCGTCCCCACCTGATCGGGTCGTTTGACCCATGGCCGTGGAATTGGGTATATTATCACTAGTGGCGATGGAGGCCGCCCTGGCCGCGCGTGCGGCCTGAACTGCTTTTCGGCTGATGGCTCCTGCTCTGCACCCCGCGGTGTCAGGGTCGGGGGCTTTTGTGTGGCCCCTCCACGCCGAAAGCGAGGCCGACGATGCGCGCCGCCAGTATGCATATGACGTATCACGAGTTGAAGGAGGCGCTGGCCCTGGGAGGGTGCGCGCTGTGCCGGCTTTCTGCCCGCGCGGTGGAGCGCTACCTGCGGGGGCTGCTGCATGAATTCGTGAATGACGCGGGTGTGCGCGAGAGGCTGCGCGCCTCGGGCGGCTTCTGCCCCCGGCACTCGTGGCGACTGCAGCGCCTCGGCGACCCGCTGGGGATTTCGATTCTCTGGCGCGACCTGTTGCGCCTGCCGCTCACCGCCAGCGGCCGGCGGGGCTCGTCAGCCTGTCCGGCCTGCGAGGTGGCGGAGGAGGCGGAAAAGCGATACCTGGAGGTGTTGTTCGAACACCTCGGCGCCGGCGGCCTGCGGGAGGAATACGAGACGTCGGACGGGCTCTGCTTGCCGCATCTGGCGGAGGCCCTGCCCCGGAGCCGGGGAGAGGCCAGGCGGTTTCTGCTGGAGGCGGAGTCCCGCAAGCTCTCCGGACTGGCGGCGGAGCTGGACGAGATCGTGCGCAAGAACGATTACCGGTTCCGCGAGGAGCCGTGGGGCGATGAGAAGGACGCCTGGATCAGAGCCACCCGCAAGCTCGCGGGGGATTCGACGGAAGTCTAGCCGAGACGGTTACGGCCGGAAGAAACGATGGAGACAACTGCTGAACAGAGAAACTGGACCCGGGACGCGGTGATAGCGGCTCTGGAGCGGGTGGCGCAGGTGGCCTCGGAGCGCGGGGAACGCGCCGCCGCGGAGCGCGCCCGCGGCATCATCTCCCGCCTCCAGGCCGACCTGTTCAACCTCGCGGTGGTGGGGCAGTTCAAGCGGGGGAAAACCACCCTCATCAACGCCCTGCTCGGGCGGAACCTGCTGCCGGCCGCGGTGGTTCCCCTCACCTCGGTGGTGACCGTGATCGAGTACGGCGGACAGGAGGAGGCGGTCGTACATTTCCTGGACGGCTCGCAACGCGCAATATCCTTCGATGAATTGGGGGATTATGTCACCGAGCGCGGCAACCCCGGAAATCGAAAGAAGGTCTCGGGGGCGACCGTACGCGTTCCCTGTCCGCTGCTTCAGAGCGGCCTACGGGTGATTGACACGCCGGGCGTGGGCTCGGTGCATGTCCACAACACGGAGGCCGCGTATTCCTTCATCCCGCACGTGGACGGCGCGGTCTTTCTGGTCACCGCGGACCCCCCCATCAGCCAGGCGGAGGTCCAGTTCCTGCGCGATCTCCACGGGGAGGTGAAGCGGATATTCTTCGTGCAGAACAAGGCGGACCAGGTCCCGGAGGAGGAGCGCGAGGAGTCGCTGGAGTTCTCCCGCGCGCAGCTGGCCCAGGCCATGGAGCGGGATCAGATAACAGTCTTCTCCCTCTCGGCCAAGGAGGCGCTGGAGGCGAAGATGTCGGGGGATGAGGCGCGGCTTGCGGCCAGCGGATTCCCGGCCTTCGAGCAGTCCCTGGCGGAGTTCGCGCGGGCGGAGAAATCCGAGGCCGCCCTCGAAGCCGCCCTCAGCACCGCCGCCGTGCTCTTGCAGCAGCAGCGCGCCGCCATCGCGGTGGAGCGCTCCGTGCTCACCATGCCTCTGGATGAGCTGGAGGAAAAGCGCGCCCGCTTCGAGGCCTACCTGCGGCAGCTCCGCCAGGCCCGTGACGACAACCGCTACCTGCTCCGCGCGGCGGGCGAGCGGCTCGTGCACGAGGTGGTGGACCGCGATCTGGCCGAATTGCAGAAGAGGAAACTTCCGGGCCTGCTCTCCGGGCTGGAGCAGACGGCGCGGGAGAACGAACACTTGTCAGGGAGGGCGCTGCTGGACAAACTCAACGCCTACACCCGCGCCAGCCTGGAGGCCGTATACCGCGAATGGGTGGCCGAGGAGGAGAAGCGGGTCACTGAGGCTCTCCAGCAGGCCATCGCGCGCTTCAATTCGCAGATCAACGCCGCGTTGCGCGACCTGGCCCGCATTTCCAGCGAACTCTTCCACGCCGATGTGGGGGATTTGACGGTGACCGCCGCTCTCTCCGGTCCCCGGGAATTCTTCTTCGCCCCCTGGCAGATGCAGGTGTCGCCGGATATTCTCGCCGGCTCCCTGCTCCATCTGCTGCCAGGCCGATGGGTGCGCCGGCGCCTGCTGGCCGCGGTGCGCGCCAAACTCGCGGAGCAGCTGGATATGCATGGCGGCCGCATGCGTTATGACTTCGTCCGCAGGCTCCAAAGCAGCCTGCGGAGGTACGAGAGCGGAATCATCGAGGCGATGGACGCCACCATCGCGGGCATCGAGGACGCCATCCAGCGCGCTATAGAGCAGAGGCGCGCGGCCGCGGAGGGAATATCCACTCGGCGGGAAGAGCTGGCGGCCCAGGAAAGTTCGTTGCTCTCGGCGTCCGCCGAGCTGGAACGCCCCACTGCGCCTCAGACGGGCGCAGGATAGCGTGTGCTGGCCGCGGCTGGAGAGTCCAGCGACGGCCAATTGCGACTTGACATGCAGCCTAGTAAGCCTACAATAGGTGAGCCGGCCTCGCCAGGCGTCATTACAGGAACCATCGCATCCCCGGCCCCTGCAGGAGTTTTCCGGATCAGCAGTAACCGAATCGAGTGTCGGCCCATATCGCCTGGCGCAATTGTGGAAAACAGCGAACTCCATCGAGCGTGAAAGAGCGCAAAAGCGGGAACAATATCGGCGAGTGCAGGCCGGCGGAGTTGCACTGTGCGAATCGGACGCCTGAGCGGACGGCGGTTTACACGGCTTGCCAGTGTGTGTTTACTATGGGCGACAAGTTCTTTTCAGCGCAGGAGGTGTGAGTGGAGGAGGCCTTGCCCAAGAGCGCGCGGCGCTACGTGGGCGTGGATATCGGAGGCACCAACATCCGCGCGGGGGTAGTGGACAGCACTGGGCACATCCAGGGCGAAGCTCGCAGGCCGTCCCTGGCCGACGCGGGAATGCGGGCCGCCATCGCGCGGGCGGTGGATGCGGCGGCGGAGGCGATAGAGAACGCGGGCTACACCGTCAAAGACATCTCCGCGGTTGGGTTGGGGGTGGCCGGCGCGCTTCGCTCCCGTGAGGGCATTTGCATATTCTCCCCCAACTTCGCCGATTCCCGCGGGGTGCAAATCCTGGGGCCCTTCCGGGAGGCCTTCGGGCTGCCCGCGGTGATGTTGAACGATGTCGCGGTACAGACCCTGGGCGAGCACAGGTTCGGAGCGGGCCGCGGCTGCAGCAACATGGTGATGATCACCATCGGCACCGGCATCGGGGGCGGGGCGATAATCGACGGGGAATTGCGCATCGGCTCCACCGAGGGTTTCGCAGAGGTGGGGCACATGACCATCCTCCCCGACGGCCCCTTCTGCACCTGTGGGAACCGGGGATGTTGGGAGGCGCTGTGCGGCCGCGACGCCATCGTGCGGCGGGCGATCGGCAAGATCCAGCAGGGAAACAAGACCATTATCACCGATATGGTGGACTTCCGGCTCGCCTCGGTTACGCCCGCTCTGATCGCCCACGCCGCCGAGCAGGGAGACGAGCTGGCGGTGGAGGTGCTGGAGGAGACCGGCTACTACCTGGGGATCGGCATCGCCAACCTGATTCAGCTCTACAACCCGGAGATACTGGTGATCGGAGGAGGCATCGCGCAGGCCGGGCGCTGGCTCTTCGAGCCCATCCTGCGCACCGTGCGGGCCCGGGCCCACATGGTGCCGGCCGCCACCTGCCGGCTGGTGCCATCCCAACTGGGCGATGACGCGGGCGTGATCGGCGCGGCAGCGCTGGCTGCGCGGGAGGCCGCCCGCCTGGAGGCCTCCCGCCCGCCGACCACAGCCTCCGCGGACCCGGAGCGCTGACATCTCTCCCCGCGGGCGGCGGGCGGGGCTCCTTGGTTATATCTCCGGCCCTGTGGTACAATAGCGTTGGTGGCGGGCGGATATTGTCGCGTGTCGGGTGGGGCCTTCGTATTCCCTCCCGATCGGCGGCGGCTTCCGCCTGGAAGCGGCCCTCCGGGGGCGCTGAGGAGAAGACAAGTTGGCTCGTTTCTTCAGAGCGCTGATCTGGATTTCGCTCATCGTGCTGGCGGTGGTGCTGATCCAGCAGTCGGTGACCCAAAGACAATCTCGCAAGCCCATCGGCATCGGCGAGTTCATGCGCGCGGTGGACAAGGGCGAGATCAAGTCGCTGACCATCTACAAATCGGTCGGCGAGGGCGAGCGCGTGGTGGGGGGCAAGACCGTCCAGTACCGCGTGACCCTTCCCTCTGACGAGTCGATCTACCTGGACAAGGTGATCGCGAGCGGGGCAACGGTGAATCTCAAGCAGCCCTCCATCTCGGATGTGTGGGTGAGCGGGCTCTTCTACCTCGCTTTGACCGTGTTGCTGGTGGTCGCTTTCTGGGTGTTCGTGATGCGGCAGACCCAGTCGAGCGGAAGCCAGGCGATGTCGTTCGGACGGAGTCGGGCGCGGCGCAGCTCCGAAACCGACAAGAAAGTCACCTTCGACGACTTCGCCGGCGGCGACGAGGCGAAGGCGGAGCTGCAGGAGGTGGTGGAGTTTCTGCGCAACCCGCGCAAGTTCCAGGCGCTGGGCGCGCGCATCCCCAAGGGCGTTCTGCTGGTGGGGCCGCCGGGCTCTGGGAAAACCCTCCTGGCGCGCGCGGTGGCCGGGGAGGCCGGTGTGCCCTTCTTCCACATGAGCGGCTCGGAGTTCGTGGAGATGTTCGTGGGGGTCGGGGCCTCGCGGGTGAGGGACCTCTTCGAGCAGGCGAAGGCCAACCGGCCCTGTATCGTGTTCATCGACGAGATAGACGCGGTGGGAAGACAGCGGTTTGCCGGCCTGGGCGGCGGCCACGACGAGAGGGAGCAGACCCTCAACCAGTTGCTGGTGGAGATGGACGGATTCGACCCCAACTCCGGCGTCATCCTGATCGCCGCCACCAACCGCCCGGACGTATTGGACCCGGCGCTGCTGAGGCCGGGGCGCTTCGACCGACGTATCCAGGTGGACAATCCGGACCTGAGGGGGCGGGAGGCGATCCTCAAGGTCCACACCAAGGACAAGCCCCTCGACGACGACGTTGACCTCTCCGTTCTGGCGAGGCGCACGCCGGGATTCTCCGGCGCGGACCTGGCGAATATGGTGAACGAGGCGGCGCTGCTCGCCGCCCGCAGGAACCGCAAGAAGATCGCCATGGCCGACTGCGAGGATTCCATCGAGCGGGTGCTGGCCGGGCCGGAGCGCAAGAGCCGGATCATGTCCAGCCGGGAGCGGCGCATCCTGGCGCATCACGAGGTGGGGCACGCGGTGCTCGCGGAGTTGCTCCCGAACGCCGATCCCCTGCACAAGGTGTCCATCATCCAGCGGGGGATGGCCCTCGGGTACACCCTTCAGCTCCCCACCGAGGACCGCTACATCATGACCCGGAGCGAGCTGCTCGACCAGATCACCGTCTTCCTGGGCGGGCGGGTGGCGGAGGAGATCTTCTTCCAGGAGAGCACCACCGGCGCCACCGACGACCTGAAGAAGACCACCGAACTGGCCCGCCGCATGGTCACGGACTTCGGCATGAGCGAGGCCCTGGGGCCGGTGAGCCTGGGGCGCAAGTACGAACAGCCCTTCCTGGGGCGCGACATCATGGAGGACCGCAACTATTCCGAGCAGGTCGCCTCCACCATTGACCGGGAGGTCTCCACCATCATCGAGGACTGCTACCAGCGGGCCAAGCAGCTGCTGACAGATCACGCCGATGAACTGCGCGCGGTGGTGGCGGCCTTGCTGGAGAGGGAAACCCTTTCCGGGGACGAGGTGCGGGCCATCATGCGCGGCGAAACCCTCCCCGCGCGGCCGCCCGACCGCTCGGAACCCGTGGAGCACGACGAAGAGACCGAGCCGGCCCAGGAGAGGGAAACCGAGCCTCCGCTTCCGGGAGAGCAGCCCCAGCCGGCCTAGCCGTTCGCCCCTGCAGAGGGCGCGGCCGATTCACTCCTCTTACGGTGCATGTTGCCGACTCGACGCGCGGTGGGGCCGCGTTTTCCTTGACCGCGGCCCGCGTCAAATGCTATCCTCTCCGCGCTTTCCCCGTGCGTTTCTCGGGCACGAACTCGCCTCGGGCGGGCGCCCCGCGCCCCCGTGACAGGAGCTACGATCATGTTGCACCGCTTTCGCCTCTTGCTGGCGACGGCCGTCATTGCTCTGGCGGTCACCAGCGCCGGCGCCGAGCCGCCGGTTCCCATTTATCCCCTGAGTCAGGTCAAGGCCGGACAGCGCGCGGTGGGCAAGTCCGTCTTCCGCGGCACCAAGATTCAGTCTTTCGACCTGGAGATCATTGGCGTGCTCCACAAGTTCCAGGGCACCCGCAGCGTGATCCTGGCCAAGGTGCTGAACGGACCGGTGGTGGAGCGCAAGAGCGGAATCATCGGGGGCATGAGCGGAAGCCCGGTCTACATCGATGGGAAACTGGTCGGGGCGATCGCCCTCGGCTGGACCTTCAGCAAGGAGCCCATCACCGGCATCACCCCCATCGAGGAAATGCTGAAGGTATGGCAGGAGGGAACCACGAAAGCCCCCGCCGTCGCCTCCGGCGGAAGGCCCGTCGAGCCCGTGATGGTGGACGGCCGGCCGGTCACCCGGGTGCGGGTGGGCCTGCCCGCCCGGGGCAAGGGCGACCCGCCGGGGGTGATCACCCTCGCCCCCCTCGGGGGAATGGTGCAGGTTTCCGGCTACAATCAGCGAGCGGTGTCCAGGCTCTCCAAGCTCCTCGCCCCCTATGGTCTGCAAGTGATGCAGGGAGCCGGAGGGAGCGAAGAGGAGCTCAACCCTCCCCTGGTGCCGGGGGCCGGGGTTGGTGTGAAATTGGTGAGCGGAGACTTCGACATCAGCGCGCTGGGTACGGTCACCCTCAACGACGGAAAGCGCATCCTCGCTTTCGGGCATCCCTTGATGCAGCTCGGGGCGGTGGACCTGCCTCTCACCGGGGCCTACGTGTACGACATCATGCCCAACCTCCAGATGTCCAACAAGATCATGGCTCCCACCAGGCCAGTGGGCGTCGTCTACCGCGATAATCAGGCGGCGATCGCCGGGGAATTGGGGAAGAAGGCGGACCTCCTGCCCGTGACCATGGAGGTCACCGACGAGGACCTGGGCAAGACCCGCAAATACTCGCTTCAGGTGGTGAGAACCAAGGAGCTGATGCCTTCTCTGGTGGCCGTGTCCTCGCTGACCGCCCTCGACGAGGTGCGCGGCAGGGTGACCCGGGGCACCACTCATGTGCGCATCGAGCTGGACGTCGCGGGCAGGGAGCCGCTGGTCCGTGAGGAGTGGGCCTACGATGACAACGACGCCGGCCTCACCGTGCTTCCCCTGGTGCTTCAGCCGCTGACGGCCTTCACGGACAACCCTCTCGGCTCCCTCCGGTTTAAATCCATCCACATTCAGGTGGAGGTGACGAAACAGCGGCGCACGGCGACCATCGAGCGGGTGCGGGCGGTCAAGTCCCGGGTGAAGGCCGGGGAGACGGCCACGCTCTTGGTGACTCTTCGCCCCCACGGGGAGCCCCCTGTGGAAGTGCCGGTGGAGATTCCGCTCCCGCCCGACCTGCCCCGCGGTTCGGTCCGCGTTGCGGTGAGCAGCGGCAGCCTGGAGGAGCAGGCGCGCGCCTCACTGGGAGCGCACCGCCCGCGCGCGGTGTCGCTGGACCAGTTGATCGACCGGTATCTAGAGCGCGGCAATGCCTCCCAGCTGGTCGTCCAGGTAGGGCTCTCGAGGAGGGGCGTAGGATTGCTCGGCGAGGAACTGCCGGAGCTGCCGGCCGGCGCCATGGCCGCGTTGCGGGCCACCCACCCTACGGACTTGAGGCCGGCGGCGAGAATCCTGAAGCTGGTGAAACCCACTCAATGGGTACTGCTCGGCCGCCAGACGACGACGCTGCTGGTGGAGAGCGCCATGGGCGCGGCCCCCCACGGGGCTTCGCCTCCGGTGGAGCAACCGGAGGAAGAGCCGGGACCGGAAGCGGGAGGGGAGGAGACGAGCGCATATTCGCTGGATTCCGTGCCCGTGACCGACTGGATGCTTCCGCTGGCCGTCGAGAATGCCGGCGACGGAGACGAACAGCCGAAGAAGAACGAACAGGAGAAGGCGGCCAGACCCCTCACCAAGGCGCCAGACACATGGGTGCATCGCTCTAAGCGGGATTACGCGCGGGCGAAGATGCAGGACATCGCAGTGCGCTCGGACGGCCGCGTCACGCTGGCCCTTTCCGACCACGAAGTGGCGCGGCTCGACGCGGAGGTGATCTGGTGTGTGGCCGTGCGCGGCGGCGTCGCCTATGTAGGCACCGGTACGGAGGGAAAGATCTACGCGGTTTCCCCCGACGGCGAGGTCAAGGAGTTCTTCGCCACCGGCGAGATGAACGTACACGACCTCGCGTTCGACAAACAGGGGAACCTCTACGCGGCGACCTCGCCCCACGGCAGACTCTTTCGGATCACGCCGGACGGTAAGGGTGAAGTCATCTACAGTTCCGGCGATACCTATCTCTGGTGTCTGACGATGGGCCCCGGGGGCACGATCTACGCGGGCTCGGGGGTGCCCGGACGGGTGTACGCCATCCGCCCCGGAGCGGATGGCGCTTTCACCGGGCGATTACTTGCGACCCTGCCCGCGGCGAATGTGGTCTCCCTGGTCCGCGCTCCCTCCGGCGACCTGTACGCGGGCACCGCGAACGCGGGCCTCGTCTACCGCATCGCGCCCGACGGCTCCGTCTCCACCGTCTGCCGCCTGCACGCCGCTTCGGTGGAGGCGCTGGCGCTCGCCCGCGATGGGACCCTTTACGCGGCGGGCGCGCCCGGTGGCGATATCTACCGCATTCCCTCCCACGGTCTGCCCTCCGCCTGGGGCAAGACAGACCAGCGCGCGGTGTACGGACTGGCAACCATGGAGGACGGCAGCGTCGTCGCGGCGACCGGCTCCGATGGGCGGGTAATCGCCGTCGGCCCCGACGCGCGCCCGAAGGTGATTTTCAAACCGGAGGCCGGTCTCGCCACCGCGATCGCGGAATCCGAGGGGAAAGTATACGTGGGATTTACCGGGCCGTGTGTACTGCAGGAGCTCGGGCCGGGCTACGCGGGCTCGGGCCGCCTCGAATCCGCGCCCCTGGACGCCGGCCGCACCGCCCGCTGGGGGCGGCTGGAGTGGGCGGCGGCCGCGCCTGAGGGAACGGCGGTCAAGGCGGAGACCCGCTCCGGAGACTCGCCCGACCCCAAAGATCACTGGAGCGATTGGGTGCCTGTGGTGGACGGGATGATCGCCAGCCCACCCGCGCGCTATCTCCAGTATCGCCTCACCTTGACCTCCGAAAACCGCAGCGTCACCCCCGAGGTGACCTCGGTGCGCGTCTCCCGCCTCCCGCAGAACCGCCCGCCCACCTGCACTCTGAAATCTCCGCTCCCCGGGGATCGAGTGGCGAAGAAGCTGAAGATCA
The DNA here is from genome assembly GCA_015486155.1 of Armatimonadota bacterium. Lineage (GTDB taxonomy): Bacteria > Armatimonadota > Hebobacteria > Hebobacterales > Hebobacteraceae > S016-27. Next base: position 22,355 of record WFSF01000099.1, on the reverse strand, counting down.
AGTGGAGCGCGAAGGACCCGGACAAGGACAGACTCGTGTATCAAGTGTCCGTATCCGACGACGCCGGGAAGACCTGGGAGGACTTGAAGAAGGATCTCTCCTCCACCCAATACGAGTGGGATACCACAAACAAGGAGGACGGGCAATACCTGTTGCGGGTGAAGGCGACCGACGCGCACAGCCGCCCCGATGAACCCATGGAGGCGGAGGCGCTGGCGCCAGTGGTGGTGGACAACACTCCGCCCACGGTGATGATCTTCGACTCCTCCGTCTCGGTCACAGGCGATGGGCGGGCGCACCTCAAGGGAATGGCGGCGGACGCGCTCTCCCCCATCCGCAGCGTGGAGTATCGCGTCGGCGACGGCCCCTGGCGGTCTTTGCCCCTGCCGATGATCGAGTACTCTCTGGCCGACTTCTCGGTGTCCACCGACCCTCTCTCGGCGGGCGCGCACGAGATCGAAGTACGCGCCTTCGACGCCGCGGGCAACAGCGCCACGGATCGGACGGAGGTGAACGTCGAGAAGGCGGCAGAGGAAGCCCGACCGGAGCCGAAGTCAAAGGGATCCGGCGGCTAGCCCAGACCCAGGGCGCGGCCCACCTGGAAGATGAGGAACCCGAGCCCTCCCGCCAGCAGCAAGGAATAGGCCATGGCGACCAACGGCCATTTCCAGCTGTTGGTTTCGCTGCGCATCACCGCCACCGTCGCCAGGCAGGGTATGTAGAGGAGCTGCACCACCACGAACACCAGCGCCACCAGGGGGCTCATGTTCTGCTGCAGGGTCTGCACCAGACTTTCCCCCTCCGCGTGGTACAACACGGCAAGGGTGGCAAGGGAAGTTTCCTTGGCCGCGAATCCGGTCAGCAGGGCCACGCTCATCCGCCAATCGAATCCCACCAGCCTTCCCACAGGCTGGAGCAGGAACCCCAGCCGCCCCAGGTAGGTGTGCGGGAGATCGGCGCCCACGGGATAGGAGGAGAGGAGCCAGATGACGACCGAGGCGCCCAGGATGACCGTCCCCGCCTTCTTCAGGAAGGCCAAGAGACGCCACCCGGTGTACACGGCCAAATTGCGCACGTTCGGCTTGCGGTAGAGCGGCAGCTCCATCATGAAGGGCGCTTCCTCGCCGGGAAGCACCACCCGCCTGAGCACGAAGCCGACGAACACCACCATCGCCAGGCTGAGCGCGTAGAGAGACCCCATCACCAAGGTGTTCTTGGGTGAGGGGAAAAAGGCCCCGACGAAGAACGCGGCCACCGCGATGCGCGCGGCGCATGGGATGAGGGGATTGACCAGGATTGCCAGCAGCCGGTCGCGCTCGCTCTCCAGGATGCGCGTCGCCATGATCCCGGGGACGTTGCACCCGTATGACACCAGCAGACAGAGGAACGCCTTGCCGTGCAGCCCCATGGCGTGCATGATGCGGTCTGTCACGAAGGCGGCGCGCGCCATGTATCCGCTGTCCTCCAGCAGCCCCAGGAAGAGGAAGAGAATGAGGATGATGGGCAGGAAGCTGAGGACGCCGCCGACCCCGGGAATCACGCCGTCGGACAAGAGACTGACGAACCAGGATGGGTAGGAGGCCAGCGCCGCCGCGGTCCATGTGCTCAACCGTCCGAACCCGGCGTCCAGCAAGTCGGAGAGGGGGGCGCTCACCTTGAAAGTCAGCCAGAATACGCAGACGAAGATCGCCAGCAAGATGGGCAGGCCGAGAAATCTATGGGTGACCACATGGTCGATCCGGTCGGTGAAGGTGATCACCGAGCGCGCGGGGCGCTCCATGCCTTCGGCCAGCACCTCCTCGATCCAGGCGTAACGCGCATCCGCGATCACCGCGGGCCCATACTCATGCTGCCGCAGGAAGGCGTGTATCCGCTCCCGCGTCTCCGGGGAAACGGCCCGCTCCTCCAACCGCTCAACCTCTTCGTCCCCCTCGAGCATCTTCAGCGCCACCCAGCGAGCCGGCAGCCCCTCCAGGTTCTCTCCTGCAAGGAGCTCCTGGAGCCTGGCCAGAGTGCTCTCCGCCGCCCCGTAGCGGATGGGGCGGGGAGAGGTGGCGCGTTGACCGGTGCCGACCTCTATGATCGCCTTCAGGAGTTCCTGGCACCCTTCCGCTCTGCGCGCCACCATGGGAACCACGGGGACGCCCAGGATCTCTTCGAGTTTGTCGGGGAAGATGCGATAGCCCTTGACCCCCGCCAGGTCCATCATGTTCAGCCCCACGACCACTTGGTCGGTGAGCTCCAGCACCTGTACCAAGAGATAGCAGTTGCGCTCGATGTTCGAGGCGTCGAGGATCACCACTACGACGTCCGGCCGCTCCTTCAGCACATAATCGCGGGCGACTATCTCCTCGGCCGAGTGAGCGGTCAGCGAGTAGGTTCCCGGCAGGTCCATGCACTCCAGGAGATAGCCCTCCAGACGGCAGGCGCCCTCCTTGCGTTCGACGGTCTTGCCGGGCCAGTTGCCCACATGCTGATGGAGGCCGGTGAGAATGTTGAAGATGGTGCTCTTGCCGACATTGGGATTGCCGGCCAGCGCCACCCGGATGACCTTTGGAGACGCCTTCGGTCCGCTCGCCACTAGCCTCCCCTCGTCTCGCCGGAGGTCGGCCGCACTTCGATTTTCGCCGCCTGCCCGCGTCCGAGCGCCAACCTTCCTCCTCTCGCCTCCACTATCACCGGGCCGGCGCCTGCATTGCGCAACACCGTGATCACGGTCCCCGGAATGATCCCAAGGGCCGCCAGCCGCATGCGAAATCCCTGGCCGCAACATATGGCCTCGACTCGCGCGCGCTGCCCCGGCGCGAGAGAGATCAAAGACATCGCATCCGGCTGCTTTACCACTGGCACCTCTCTCCTGCTCCAAGCACTGCCCACCACGCTCCCTCGGTCCACTCCCGCGCTAGTCCTTGCTTCTGCTTGTGGAGCCCTTTTCCCTGCGCTTCGGCCTGTCCACTCGGATGTTTGCGGCAAGTGAATAACCCACCGTATACCTTCCCCCCTCGGTTTCAAGCGCCACCGTCGCGTTCAGCGGATCCACCTCGCGCAGAATGACCTTCCGACCCGGAAGAAGACCTCGATCGGCAAGATAGCGCACCACCTCCGCGGTCTCGTCATCCAGCCTTGATATGGTCATCGGCCGGTCGGTGGGCGCGTCCGTCAGGGGGATGGTGGCATCCCTGCCGGATACATCCACCGGATGCCCGTGAGGGCAGGATTTGGGCGAGCCGAGGACCTCCGTAAGGCGGGCGGCCACCTTCGGAGACACCGCGTGCCCCAGCTTGCGCGCCTCTTCGTGGGCCTCCGCAAGAGGCATCTTCAGCAGATCGGTCAACAATCGCTCCGCCAGACGATGCCGCTTGATCACATCCCTGGCCAGACGCTCGCCCTTCTCGGTCAGCGCGATGTGACGATATCTGCGATAGGTGACGAGCCCCAGCGCGGACAGCCGCCTCAACATCCCGCTCACCGTGGCCGGCCTCACTCCAAGGTATTTGGCGAGTCCGGTCGTGGAGGCGCCCTCCGGCCTGCGGCTGAAGCGGTGGATCGTCTCCACGTATTCCTCAATCGTCTGTGACAGCGTCTCCGCGCCGGGCGCCACCTCTCCCTCCTTTAGGGAAGACAAGATTCACGTTTAGGTTTGCCTAACTTTACAGCATTTCCCCCAACCGTGTCAAATACATATCGTAGGGGGCCGGCCGAAGATGGGCCGCCGACGCGCCTTCTCCGGAGGACGAACGTTCTCTGGCGGGAGGGCCGGGAGTGCCACGTAGAATGCACTCTCTGCCCTGCGGGCTCAATGACGGCGAAAAGGGGAACCGACGGTCTCTCGTCGGTTCCCCTTTATCGGTTCCGAATATTCAACGCTTCGTAAAACTTCGTAAAACTGCGATTGCTATGTGATTCTATCGAACCGTCAACTCTACCGGCTTGGCCGTGGCCTCGACCTCGGGGTTGTAGTACCGGTACACTCGGGAGGCCGGCGTGGCCGCCTTGATGGGGAATTTCGCCCGCAGGCGGTAGCTGAACTCCAGCGGCTTGCGGGAGGCGAGCTTGTCCAGGTAGACGATGATCTGTCTGGCGGCCAGGGTGTACTTCTGCACCACGCGCTTCTCCACCAGCCGATCCAGGTCCGCGGTCTGCACCTCGAATCCAGGCGGGACTCCGAGGTCGATCACCACCATGTTGCAGGTCCGCGGGTCGTTGTTCACCACGCTCACCCGCGCGGTGAGGAGGTCATCGGTCCGCAGCGCGGTGCGGTCATAGGACACGTCAATGGAGAGCAGCTCCTGTCGGGGCGGCCGCACCAGGGCCCACGGCAAGTAGTATTTCGCCACTATCTGATAGAGCGCGCTGCCCTTTCCCTTGAGGGTGATCTTCACCTGGTTGTCGCCATCGTGAATCAACTGCTTGGCGTCCACCTGTCTGACCACCTCGTAGTCCTTCGGGGTGATGCGGAACTCGCCGGCCCGCTTCCCGTTGACCTCTATGGTGGCCGTCGCGTCAATGTCCTCGGCCGCCTTCTTCAGGCTCGCCAGCAGCGCCTTCAGAGACCAGACGGTGGCCTGCGTCGTGCGCCAGGTGCCGAAGCTGTCCTTGGAGCGGATGAGATAGGTGATTGCCTTGTTCGTCAGGAGCACATGCCGGCCGGATTTGACCAGAGCATAGGCGGCCAGCGCGGTGGTCTCCAGGTCCGCGGAGCCGTTCTGGGCGGAGGTGAAGGTGGGGCCTTCGGTGCGCCAGTAGGCGACATCCTTTTCCACCGTCGCCGCCTTGGCCAGCGCATCCACCACCTGCCCGGTCGTATCTCCCTCGCGGCCGGAGCTCAGGTACGCGTTGGCGAGCACCGCCAGCGCATAGGGGTCCCTTGCTTCACGCCAGTGAGCATCGAGGTATCCGAAGGCGCGATCGAGCGCACCCCCCCGATAGCCCGACTCGGCGAGCGCCCAGGTGATGTAGGCGGTTACCCGCAGGGTGTCGGTCTGGCGGTTGATGATGCCCTCGGCGATCCCGCCCTTGTCCGGCTCCCACGAGCCGTCCTTCTGCTGAAGGCCCACGAGCCAGTTCTGGGTGCGGGTGATGAGGTTCGGGTCCACCTCGTGGACGCGGCTCATGTCGTGGAACTCGAGCAGCCCGTAGGCGGTGAGCACCTTGTGGGCCGGCGCGTTCCCGAACCACGAGAACCCGCCGCCCTTCACCTCGAACGAGACCAGACGCTGGTAACCCACGTTGATGTACTGCTCGGCCTTCATCTGGATCTCGGGGGTGATCTTGTTCGTGGACTTCATGTAGTCGATCACCAACACGTTCGGATAGGTCACCGAGCTGGTCTGCTCGAAACACCCGAACGGCATCCGCAACAGCGAATCCAACCCCTCCACCGCCTGGCTGAACAGGCCGGGGTAGATCTTCACCAGGATGGTGGAGGCCCGGGGGATGGCCGCCTTGGGGAGAGTGACGGTCCTCTCGACGGTCCCCGCCAGGCGGTCGTTCCAGGTGTCCCGGTGCTCCTCGCCGTCAGGGAGAACCTCGATCTTGCGCTTGATGGCGTCGCTCAACCTGGATCCCTGCGCGTGAACGGTGAGCGAGTGGTTCCCGATCTCCTTGGCGCGGATGCGGTAATACGCGACGGTGATGTCCGACGGGCCGATGTCCAGCGACTTCTCCGCTTTGTCCCCCACCAGCTCGAACCAGGGATCTCGCTCCAGGCTCAGGCGCACGGTCTGGCTCTTCGGCAGGTAGTTGTAGACCGCGATGGGGATGGAGATTTCGTCGTTCTGGGTGAGAGCCACCGGCAGATCGATGTCGATGAAGAAGTCCTGGAACACTCGCAACCCCTTCGTATCGCTGCCCAGCTGCCCGCGTTGGGACGAAGCCAGCGTCTGCATCCGCCAGGTGGTGATGGAATCGGCCATCTGCACGGTGACCGAGGCGCGGCCGCGCTCATCGGTGATCACCGATGGATTCACGTACATGGTCTCCGGGAAGAACTGCCGCAGGCGGACCTGGGGCTGGCCCGCGGCGGCCGCGCGCGCCGCCGCCGGCGGCGCGGCCATCGCCTTCTCCATCATCATGTCCATCGCGATTCCCCCGCGGCGGCCCCCGCCTCCTCTGGCGCCCAGGACCGCCCGCCCGGGCATATTGCCCTCCAGCGCCCACTGCCCGATGTTCCGCAGGTCGTCGCTGGTGTTCCACCGGCCGTCCGGGCCCGCGGAGTCCAGCGCGCAGTTGGTTCTCCACCACCGCACCCGGTAATCACGCCCCCAGCGGTCCTTGAGATCGCGCCGATGGAGCAGGCCTTCGTCCACCAGGGTGGTGATGCCATCCTTCTCCGCGAGATACCGGCGGTGCCGCTCGTAGTAGCGCTTGAGCGCGCGGTCTATCCGCTCCGCATCGCGCGCCATCTCCTTCGCCCACCGCTCCTTCATCTTCTCCACGCGCTCCTGGTAGCTGTCGGCCGTGAGAGTATAGGGGTCCCGCGGCTGAGAGGCAGCGAAGAGCACGGCGGCCGCCCTTTGTCGCAGCGCCTCCTCCTCCGCCGGCGCGGGGGCGCGAAACGGCAGTTGGCCGGTGACGACGCCCTCCGGGGTGAAGCCGTGTATCTCGTAGCGCGGCTTCATCAGCTCCTTTTCCAGCGCGAAATAGATCCTCTCGAGGCCGGGCTGCATCTCTTGGAGCGCAAATACGCTCTCGTCCACGATGGTCACTCCCAGAGCGGCCTGCACGGGCCGTCCCTCCTGGTCACGCACGAAGAAGCGCAGCCGCGCGGGGTCTCCCGGCCGATAGGTATCCTTATCGGGTTTCACCTCCACCACCAGATCGTCGGCGGGCGACACGTAGAGCAGGCGGGTGTCGCGGATGATGTTCTCGTCCGGCAGAATCTGGTACGCGTGCACCTGGAGGGTGCCCGCGAGGTCGGAGGTGAGGGAAAGGGAGAACTTCGCCCGCCCGTTCTTCACCTCCACCGTCCGCGTCAACACCGTTTGCTTGTCGCGGATTACGTCAACATAAGTCGTCCCTCTCTGCTTGGTGGAAAGGACGGTGAAATGGACGCTATCGCCGACCTTCGCCAGGGCGCGGTCGGCCCGCAACAACAATGCCTGCCCGCCACTGTTGGCCGCCTCCACCGATCGCTCCACCTCATGTCCCCGGCTGTCGTTTACGATCACATTGAGCATTCGATCTTCCGGCTTCGGGCGTAGGCGCCACTCGAACATCCCCGCCGCATCGGTCACGCCCCGCACTCGGTTCTCCGGAGCGACGGAGGTGATATTGCCCGGGCCGGCCCCCGCGAGTACCGTTGCCCCCGCCACCGGCTTTCCGTCCGGGGTGGAGACCAGCACGTACACGATGTTGTCCAGCCCCGGCTTCAACTCCCCCGATTCGGGCACCACCGTCACGAGCATCGGATCCTTCGCCACCGGCACCATCTCAGTGATCTTCTCGGTGTGCTCGGCGCGGTCGGTAACCTCCACCTCCACCTTCACGAAGGCCTTGCCCTGCTCCAGGGGCTGTCCCACGAAGTAGTCCGGCAGCGCGCACTCGAACCGGAAAGTGCCGTTCTCATCGGTCTTGCCCTTGATCTCGGAGAACTCGTGAAACTTCACGTCGAACGAGGACAGCGTGATGAGCGCCTCGGCCTGGGAGGTGGGCTTTCCGAAGAAGTAGTCGGCCTGCACCTTGCCCGTCATCCGCTCTCCGGGGAGATAGTAGGGTTTGTCGGTGGTGAGAGTGACCTTGAACTTTGGGAGCACATATCGCTCCACCTCCACGGTCCGCTCGGCGCGGCCGTCGGGGGTGACGGCGCGCACCTTGTATCGCCCCATGTTCACCTCGTCGGCGAGGACGAACTTCGCGGAGGCGACGCCGTACTCGGAGACCGCCGCGGTCTGCTTGAACACCTTGTTGCCCTTCGCGTCCTCCACCTCGAAGGTGACCGGGTCTCCTGCCGCCGGACGCATGGAGGGAAGTCGCAGGGCCAGCGCGCGCAGGTGCATGGTCTGACCCGGCTGATAGAGAGGTTTGTCGGTGGTGAGCAACACCCGCGTCTCCCGCGCGATGGTGACGGGTCTTTTCACCACATCCACGCCCAGCTCCGATACCACCCGCACGGCGAGTTCGTAGGTGCCGGGGTTCAGCTCCGGGACCTCGAAGGCCGCCTCCATGGTTCCCTGCTTCAGCTCCCCGCTGTAGAGACGCTGGGTGCCGATCGCCTGCTGATCGGTGGGGGTGAGCGTGAGGTGGACCGCCCCCCTTACCGGGCGTCCGGTCTCGTGGTTGGTGACGATGACCCGCAGCGAGGCGGGCCCTCCGGCAAGCCATCGGCTCTGCCCGCGGACGATGGTCTGGAGCGGCGACAGCTCGTTGGAGGATAGGGCTGCTCTGGACCCCAGGTCGAATATGAGGGGCATCGCGACGAGAATCAATACCGCCAGGCGGAGAATGCCAGCCTTCGCTCTTGACATGAGAGATCGCTCCTTTAGGGAACTACCCTGCGTGTCGCATGACAGGGCCTCGGAACTGGCTTCGAGGACGAGTCTGTCTCGGCTGTGAACACTTGCTTAGACCACGACCCCGAACATAAAGTTCCGCATCCTCCTCGTTCGCGTGTCAGTCCGCGGCGGAAAGGAGGGTGTTCCGCCCCACCCCGGCGAATCTGTGCCCCACTATGAGAGTGCGATATTTCGACATCAGCGTGCCCATCTGTGAGGAGATGCTGGTGTGGCCGGGAGACCCCGGGGTCAAGATCGAGCGCAGCCGGCATGTGAGCCATGACGCGACCATACTCGGCGCGCGCCTCGCGCTGGGCTCCCACACCGGCACTCACCTGGACGCGCCCCTGCACTTCTCCGCCGGTGAGGGTACGGTGGACGCGATCCCGCCGGAGGCGCTGATCGGCCCCGCGCGCGTGCTGGACCTGAGAGGGAACATCGAAATCGGCCGCGCGGAGCTGGAGGCGGCGAAGATCGCGCCCCGCTCCCGCGTGCTGCTGAGGACGGACAACTCCAACTGGGTGCGCCGCGGCCCCATGCCGGAGCGCCCCGCCCACCTCACCGGGGAGGGCGCCCGCTATCTGGTGGAGAGGGAGACTCTTCTGGTTGGCGTGGACGGACTTTCCGTTGACCTGCCGGGGCGGCATGAGGCACACCTCGCGCTGCTCGGCGCGGGCATACCCTTGCTGGAGGCCGTGGACCTCTCCGCGGTCGAGCCGGGAGACTACCACCTGATCTGTCTCCCCCTGCGCCTTGCGGGCGGCGAGGCCGCGCCCGCGCGAGCGCTCCTGCTGAAATGAAACGGCAGGCCGGACGCGCCGGCCTGCCGTGAATGGCGCGTGCTCCGTGAGCTCCGTCACTTCGCGCGGGCGATGTGCACCGCGCCCGGCTCATAGTTCAGACTCAACTTCAGCGCGTCTCCCAGGAACCTCAGCGGTACCACCGTGCGGTTGTCCTGCAACTGCGCGGCCGCGTCCATGGTCATCTCGGAATCGTCCACCTGCGCCACCTCGCTGCCGATGGTGACCGCGATGGTGCGGCCCAGCGCGGAGCCGACCGCGCGCCGGCCGGCGGCATCCCAGGTCACCTGGCCGCCCAGAGATTCCACCACACTCCGGAACGGGGCAATGGTCCGTCCATCGGCGACGGTAACCGGCACATCGGTGGCAATCGGCTTGCCGTCGGCGTAGAGCCTGACGATGGGCACCTGGAGCCTCTGGCCGGGGTGGATGAGGTTCGGATCCTCGATTCCGTTCACCTCGGCCAGCTCCCGCGCGGAGACCCCGTACTTGGCGGCGATCTCCCACAAGCAGTCGCCCTCCTGCACCACGTATCCGGCCGCGTCGGACGCGGGTTCGGCAACCACTTTGGGGGCCGGGGCGGACGCCGAGGTGCGAGGAGGCAGCATGGCGTAATGAACGACGGGGTGGGGCACTCTCACCGTGCCCTCGGGCATCTGGGTGACTACCGCCTCTTCCACATGCTCGGCCGCCACCGCCTTCGGTGCGGGCGGGGCGGGAGCCGTTGAAGTCGTGGGGCTGGCTGCTCCGGACCCCGGAAGCGCCGCGACTTCGACGGGGGTCGCGTCCGCCGCGATAGGCTCGACAGGGGACGCCGCGGAAGCGACGGAAGCCGGTTTCGCCGCCGGGGCAGGGAGCGAATCCACCGCCACCGCCGCCGGCTCTGGCATCGATTCCACCATCAGCCCGGCGCCGGCCAGCTCGGGCGCCGGAGGGCTCTGCTCCGCCTTCGCGCTGAGCGCGGCGGTCTTAGTCCGAGGGGTAGAAGTCTCCACCTTCTCCGCCGCCGGAGGGAGAGCCGCGATCTCCAGAGGAGCCACTGCGCCGCTCCGCCCGGTGACCTCCGCTGCAGACGGCGTGATAAGGTCCCCGCTGGGCCCCACGAAGGGGGCCGTTCCCGGCCGCGCCACCTCCGGTTCGGCCACCTCTACTGTTTGCAACTCGGGCGCGCGCGCCTCAGAATGCATGGGAGGCGGCAGGGAGGGGGTCTCCGCGCGCGCCGGAAGCTGCACGACGGGTTTCGGGGTGACCCGCGCCGCCGGGGCCGGCTCCGGCCGGCGAAGGGTGGTGGCCCCGCTCGGGTTGTCCACCCTCACCTCGACCACTGGAGTCAAGTAGTGGGTGCCGTCATTTCGATATGCGCGCGCCTGCAGCCGATGCAAGCCGTTCAGGTACTGCGAGGTGTCCCAGCGGTAGGTGAAGGGCCGCACGTTGGTCAGCGCCTTGAACACATTGTCCACCAGGAAGATGACGTATTTCACCTGGCCCTCCCGGTCACCGGCCACCTTTACCTCGGTGACGCCGGCCACCGTAGCGCCGGGCTGGGGGGAGGAGATATACAACGCGTCGTCGAGATTCAGGGTGCCGCGCTGCAAGAGCACCGAAATGGTGTGGGTCCCCACCCGCCCCTCGGAGTCCACCACGCGCGCGGTGAGCTCGTGATGGCCGTCCTGATATTCCTCGGTCCGCCACGGGAAGTAGGCCATGCCGGTCGTCCGGGGAGGGTCGAAGTCGGCTTCGCCCACCTGCACGCCGTCCACCAACAGCGCCACCCGCGTGACCTCGAGGCCGTCCGCGGCCCCGTATTCCACTCCCACGTCCACCGTGTCGGAGGTGACCGTGATGCCCGGATGAGGCGCGGTGATCGCCGCCATGGGCCCGACCGATTCGGCGAGCAGTAGTCCAGGAGTGACCAGTACAGCCGTCAGCAGCGCGAGCAAAACCAGGGTTGCTTTCACGGCAGACTCCTTTTGCGGCCAGAGAACTTTGCCCCGTTTTCAGCTCCACCTCACGGGGCCGGATGATACCATCAGAGGCGCGGGAAGTCAACGCACAGAGATCGCCTGAGCCGCCTCCCCGGGCTCTGATCGTGCCGGTTTCCGTGCCTTCCAAATGATGGTCGCGGGGACCATTTTCTGGCGCTCCGGCGCATAGTATCCGCCCCAGTCCTGGCCGCTGCCCAACTCCACCGGCTCCGGCTCGATGATGTCCAGCACCTCGAGGCCGGCGCCGCGCAATAGGCGATACCATTCCCCCAGGGTGCGGTGATATTCCGTCATCCTGGGATGGGTGGACATGCCCGCCTGCTCCCATTCATACCAGTACGCGGTGTCGAAGTAGCTGCTCTCCACCACCAGTTCCTTCTCGGCCAGGCAGTACCAGAACGGATGGTCGAGGCTGAACACGAACATCCCGCCCGGCCGTAGGACACGGGCGACCTCCCCGAAACAGCGGTCCATATGCTCCACGAACTGGAGCGCGTAGGCGGAGAACACCACGTCCTGCGTGGCGTCGGCGATGGCGGACAGATCCTCGACGTTCCCGCGCAGGAAGGTCACCTCCACCCCCTCCCGCGACGCGAGCGCGCGGGCGAACTCGATCTGCTTGTTCGAGATGTCCACTCCGGTGGCGACCGCTCCTCGCTTGGCGAAGGCGATGGCGTTCTGCCCGCCTCCGCACCCGATCTCCAGCACCCGCTTGCCCCGCACCTCCCCGATCAGTTGCAATTTGTCTTCGTTCGGGCAGTGCGGCCCGTAGTGCACGAAGTCGGTGGGGATCTTGTGCTCCGTCTGGTAGTAGGGCGAGATCAGGTCCCACTTCCGCTGCACGCTGGTGCGGCCTCGCGCCATGCCGATTCCTCCCCGGACGAAGGATGTTCACCTCTCAGGCGGCGGACTACTCCTTCGCCTGCGCCTTTGCCGTGTTCAGCTCCTTTTGGTAGCTGCAAGTGCGGTCCCCGTGGCGATAGCCCATGTTGGTGTACATGAGCGCGGCCCGGTGGTTCTCCCAGCCGGTGGTGATGGAGGCGTGGCGGCAGCCCGCGCGGTGCATTTCCTTCAGCCCGGTGCAGAGCAGGAACATCCCCAGGCGCTTGCCCTGAAACTCCTCCTCGACGCCGAGCCCGTCGCAGAAGCACCACAGGTCTCCCTCCGGATCGGACCAGTGGCCGCGGTCCATGGTGCAGGAGCCGATGGTGCGGCCGCCCTGGACCGCGCGGTAGCGCACCCGAGACCCGAAGGAGCACTCGCTCTCTTCGCGCGTGAGCTCGAAGTCCAGGTCGGGGCGCACCGGCTCCGGGGGCGTGAAGTCCACCCAACGAAGATAGACCTCCATCGCATCCTCACGATACCCGTTCATCCCGAAGAGCGCCCGCACATGCCCCATGTGCTCGGACAGATGGCAATAGGGCGCGTGATAGAAAGGATACCGGAAGTGCTGGTGATATGCGATGATGGAGTCGCCGCGCTCACGCGCCCAGTCCTCGGCCCATTCGAGCAGGGCCTGCCCGGCCCGCCGCGCGCCCGCGCGGTAGTAGAGAAACCGGATCACCGGCTGGTCGGCCGGGGGCTGCCAGTCCTCGGTCGGGGGCAGGGAAACCCCGACGTGCGCGAACCCGAGCAACTCTCCATCCTCACCCGCAGCCGCCATGAGGGCCTCATCCCGCAGATTTCGGCTGGCGATGCCTTCCATGGAGCCAAACCGCTCCTGGGCCACCGGGTGACAGTCTGGCACCGGCGCGATCGCCTCGTTGTAGAGGGCAGCGATCTGGGAAGCAAGATCAGGTCGAAATGGGACGATTTTCACAAGACATTCCTCCTGCGGGCCGGAAACAACACACGCCTGCATCTCACCACCTGCATCAGGACGATGGCGAAAAGCAGGCGCCGCGCGTCTGTCTGAGCGACGAATCCCGCCCGAGCGAAAATGGACGTCGGGGTGGGCAGATTTGAACTGCCGACCTCACGGTCCCGAACCGTGCGCTCTAGCCAAACTGAGCTACACCCCGGCGAGACCGATGATACCACGGCGCCGCGGGGGCCGTCAACGAGCCGCGAACGCGTCTCCGGCGGCCTACGGCCGCTGATTTCGCCCTCTGGGACAGTTTGACTTACTCGCTGCTCGCGGTACAATAAGAGTGGTCGGACGGGGCCACTTCCCGGTGGCTGCCCTTCGACGGCGGCCGCCGGCAAAGGGAGGCGAGCAACATGTGGAGCCACATGTCTCGCTCATGGCGTGGGGTGTTGGTGGGAGTGATGGTGGCGGCCTGTCTGCTCCTGGTTGCATCTGCGGCGCTGGCGAGGCACCCCAACCAGGGGAATGAAGATGCCGCCAACGCACCACAGGCCCAGGTCGAACCTCTGGGGCGCGGCCCCGCAGGGCCGGCCGTGAGGTTTCCCGTTCCCGTGCTGCGCCAGTGGGCATATCCTCCCTGCGAACCGGCCCCGAGCGTGGGGTCTCCACGCACTTCACCACCGGTCGCGACGCGATGGCAGCCCGCGCGGGGAAACGGGCGCTGGGAGCGCAATGACTCCAACTCCGGGAATCGTCTTTTCCGGGGCCGGCCGGTGACGCGGGAGGTGGAAGCGTGGCGTCCCACCGCGCGTCCGCCGGAGGACAATCAGCCCCCCAACGACTCCTGGCTCTACCGCCGCGTCCCGCAGGAAAGAACGGCCTGGGAGACGCCCTCCTGGCGCGAGGCTCCCGCCGCCAACAACCGGTGGTCCAACCGGCGAGAGCAGCGGGTCGAACAGCCCAATCCGTACCTGCCCATCCCGCGCCGTGAGGAAAACCGCTGGAACGCCAATCGGCCGGCGCCCAGGGCGAACGAAAACGGCGAGAGCGCGCGCGGGTACGCCGTCCCCGCGCAACTCACACGCACCCCGCGGGGAAATAAGGGCGATGCAGCCGATGATTCCCGCCCGCAGAACCTGATCCGACCCCTCGGACATCATCCCGTGGACGATGCCGTCCTCGCGCGCATCAAACAGCTGCAACAACGCATCCCCAACGCCAACTTCCGCGGGCCGGAGGCCGAGAAGCGAGTCTCCATGTTGCCCGCGGGCGAAGGCGACCGGGTGAAGCGGGAGTTCCGAAAGCGCGTGCGCGAGCTGAACCTTCGTCACCACAGGCCTAATGGCGGCCTCAGGCGCGACGTGGTCGGAAACATCGTGCCGGCGGATGCGCGGTTGATCGTCCGCGCGCGCGTGCCTCGGGTCAACGTGAGCTACAAAAACATCTACATAAGTCTCGGCGATCCGGCCTATGACTACGTGTTCCTGCCCCGGACCGCGGCCGCCTATTGGGACGGATACTGGGATGGTTACTCTGATGGATACTGGGCGGCAAACCGATACCGGCACACTGCGGTAGTGCTCAACTTCTACTACCCGTACTACTACTCCGATCCCCAATGGGTGGCGTTCTGGTACGCCGACCTCTACCCCTCCGTATACCACTACTGGGGTTGGTGCCCGGGATGGATCTTCCCGGAGCGCGCGTATTACGCGCCGGTGGACTACGTGTACGTTCCGAGAACGCCCTACCGGTACTATTACAGCGGATACGATCTGGACCAGACGGGCGCGGAGAGGGCGATCGAGGACATCCGGGTCGCCTGGCTGCGCAGCGACATTGACCTGCTCGCCGATCACCTGACCGATCAGCAGGACATTCGGGTCTACTTCGACGGCAAGTATGACTACACCACCAGCACCGCGGACTACTATGCGATGACCGCGGACGCGATGTCCACCACCGCCACCGTCTCCCTGGATTTCGACCGGCCCATCTGGATCTCGTCCCGCGAGATCTTTGTCTCCGGCCGTCACGTGTTCTATGATCCGGAGGGGCAGCTGAACACCGTGTATGTCTCCTATCGCTTGCGCCGGCTGGGGAGCGACTGGTACATCGTCGCCGTGGGCAGCTCCCTGCAGCCGATACGACCCCGATATCGCGACTTTCGCGATTCGTGACCTGAGGCGTAGGAGGGTCACATAGCCGCGGGGTCCGCCGAAAGGCGGACCCCGTTGGTTTCCCCTGGGATTCCCGCGCGCAGGTTGGCCTACGCGAACTCGTCTCCATATCGCTCAGCCGAGGCGAACTCGGAGAGAGACTGCCGGGGCCTGGCCGCGGGTTGCTCGGCGGGCGCTCCCACCGGGGTGAGCGCCACCACCTTGCAGTCGTCCGGCACGCCGAGCAACTGCGCCACCTTTTGCTCGTCGAAGGCCCCTATCCAGCAGGTGCCGTACCCCAGCGCGGTGGCCGCGAGAATCATGTTCTGCATGGCGATTCCCACGTCCACCGGATACCATTTCTCGCTCACAGCCGGCTTGCCTATGCCCGCGATGATGACGCCTGCATCGGCCATCCAGGTTTGGTTGGAGCAGGCCTCGGCCACCTGTTTTCTCCTCTCCGGGTCTCGCACCACCACGAAGTGCCACGGCTGGCGGTTGGCCGCGGAGGGGGCCTGCCGCCCCGCCTCCAGGATGGTCTTCAGGTCTTCGTCCGGGACGGGCTTGTCTACATACTTGCGCACGCTTCGGCGCTCCATGATCACGCTGATGGCGTCCTTTGCCATTGCAATCCGCCTCCTTTCTGCCAATTGATTCGGAATCAGCCCTCCCTCACCTCACCCAGCACCTCTCGCAGCCTCGCCTCCGGGATCGCGCCCGCCCGCAACACCCTGGGAGGGTCCTCCACAAAGCTCACCACCGTGGACTCCTCGCCCAGGGGCGTTCGGCCCGCGTCCAGCACCAGGGCCACCAGCCCCTCCATCTCGCCCAGCGCCTGCCGCGCGGTGATCGGCGAATCCTGCCGGGAGCGATTCGCGCTGGTACTGGCCAGGGCGCACCCCAGTTCCCCGGCCACCAGCCGCGGCACCACGTGGGCCGGCAATCTCAGCCCCACGGTATCCTTCTTTGCCCGCACCGCCGCCGTCTCCTCACTGCGGTCCCGCACCACCACCGTCAGCGCGCCGGGCCAGAAGTGCTGCATCGCCCGCACCGCCGGCTCCGGCGCCTCAGAAGCATAGAGCATCGCCTGGGACATGTCGTGGAGGAGCAGCGGCAGTGGTATGCTCGGATCTCGCCGCTTCACCCGGTAGATCTCCCTCACCGCGCGCTCCTGCCGGGGATCGCACACCAGCCCGTAGACGGTGTCCGTGGGCAGCACCACCAGTCCGCCGCCGGCGATCACCTCGGCCGCCCGTGCGATCACCGCCGGGTCCGGCTCCTCGGCGTCAACCGGGACGACCTCTGTCTCCATCTTCTCTGTCATCGCTCACCCCCGTTTCCGACCGATCACCACCCGGTCGATTTTGGCGTAATCGGGAACCACCTCGACCTCCGTCAGCCCCGCGCGCCTGAGCAGGTTCGCCACCTCCTCCGCCTGCCCTGCTCCCACCTCCAGGGCCGCGA
The DNA here is from genome assembly GCA_015486155.1 of Armatimonadota bacterium. Taxonomy (GTDB): domain Bacteria; phylum Armatimonadota; class Hebobacteria; order Hebobacterales; family Hebobacteraceae; genus S016-27. Next base: position 5,648 of record WFSF01000099.1, on the reverse strand, counting down.
TTCCACCGGCCGACAAATGGCGTTCGAGTTGCCCGGCCAGGCGCCGAATCAACGCCAGCCCGTCCTCTCCGCCATCCAGGGCGATCCTCGGCTCCCACCTGCTCACCTCGGGGGCGAGATCCGGGAAATCCCCGGTTCGGATGTAGGGCAGATTCGCCACCACCAGATCCGCCCTTCTGCCCACCGGGTCCAGCAGGTCCCCGGCCGCCAGCGCCACGCGCCTCCCCAATCCGTAGCGCGCGATGTTGCGCCTCGCGAGGCGCAGCGCCTCCCGTGAGACGTCGATGCCCAACACCATCATCTCCGGCCGTTCCCGCGCCAGCACCACCGCCAGCGCGCCGCATCCGACGCCCACATCCACCGCGAAGCGCGCCTCCGGTGCGCGGGCAAGCGCCGCCTCCGCCAGGACCTCGGTCTCCGGCCGGGGAACGATCGCCGCCGGGCCCACGAACAAATCAAGGGAGTAGAACTCGGCGTGCCCGAGCACATAGGGGAGGGGCTCGCGCCGGGCGCGGCGGCCCACCATGTCCTCCAGCCGGGCGGCCTGCTCCGGGGAGAGCATATCTTCCGGATGCACGAGCAGCCACTCCAGCGGACGGCCTGCGGCCCCGCACACCAGCAGCTCGGCCTCCGCGCGCGCCCGCTCGAGGCCGGCCGTTTCGAGTGTCCGCGCCGCGCGCCGGACGGCCGCGGAAGCCCTCAAATCCTGCGGCTGGAGGTCCCGACCGCTCATGGCGCCGCCTAGGACTGGCTCATGCGCGCCAGCCGGTCCTGTTCGGCCAGCGCGTCCAGAATCTCCGCCAGGTCGCCATCCATGATTTGCGGGAGGTTGTGCCAGCTTCGCCCCAGCCGATGGTCGGTGACCCGGTTCTGGGGGAAGTTGTAGGTGCGGATCTTTTCGCTGCGATCCCCGCTCCCGATCTGGCTCCGCCTCGCCGCCGCGATCTCCGCCTCCTGCTCCGCGCGCGCCATCTCGTAGAGCCGGGCCCGCAACAGCCGCAGCGCCTTCTCCCGGTTCTGAAGTTGAGAGCGCGCGTCCTGACAGGCGACCGTTATCCCCGTGGGCTTGTGGGTGATCCGTACCGCGGTCTCGTTCTTCTGCATGTGCTGGCCGCCCGGGCCGGAGGCGCGAAAGGCCTCCATCTCCAGGTCGGAGGGGTCTATCTCGATGTCGATCTCCTCCACCTCCGGCAGCACCGCCACCGTGGCCGCGGAGGTGTGGATGCGGCCCGAGGACTCGGTAACCGGCACCCGCTGCACGCGGTGCACGCCCCGTTCGTACTTGAGCCGCCCGAAGGCCCGTCTCCCCCGCACCGAGACGGTAACCTCCTTGAATCCGGACACCTCGGCGGGGTTCTGGTCCATGATCTCGGTCTTCCACCCCTCCCGCTCGGCGTGGCGCAGATACATCCTCAACAGATCTCCCGCGAAGATGGCCGCCTCCTCCCCCCCGGTGCCCGCCCGAATCTCCAGGATGCAGTCCCGGTCGTCGTCCGGGTCCCTGGGGGCGAGTTCCTCCTCCAGGGTGGCGACCAGCTCTTCCCTGCGCTTTCGCAACCCCTCCACCTCGCGCTCCAGCTCGGGATCCTGCTCCTCCGCCAGCAGCGCTTCCCCCTCCGCCAGGTCTCCCTCCACCCGCTCCAGTTCCCGGAAGCTCTCCACCACCGGCTCCAGGCGCGCCCGCGCCCGCCCCACCTCTTTCATCCGGCGGGGATCCCCGATCACCTCGGGCCGGCCCATCTGTTCCCCAAGGTGATCGTACTCTCGGCACATCGCGGTCAACTTGTCCCGCAGTTCCTCTTTCAACATGGCCGTCAGGTGGATTCCTCTTCCCTGTCCAGCGCCAGCGCCCCCTCCAGCGCCGCAATCGCCACCTCGATCTGATCCCGAGTGGGTTCCTTGGTGGTGATATGCTGGAGCAACATGCCGGGGGACACCAGCGCGTTCAGCAGCCGGTTCCCCTTGTGCGCTCCGGCCAATTTCACCAGCTCATAGGCCAGCCCCGCCACCACCGGCAACAGCAGAATACGGGAGACCAGCCTCAGCACAAAGGAGGGCCAGCCCACCAGCGCATGGACCAGAATGCCCACCACCAACACCATGAAGATGAAGCTCGTTCCGCACCGCTGGTGGAGGGTCTTGAAATCCTTGGTGTCCTCCGGCCGGTAGCTCCCCCGCTCCTCGAAGGCGTGGATCACCTTGTGCTCCGCGCCGTGGTACTGGAACACCCGGCGCATGTCCGGCATCCGGGAGACCACCAGCAAGAACAGCACGAAGAAGACCAGCCGAATCATCCCCTCGATCAAGTTGAGCAGCAACGGGTTAGACACCACCTTCGGGGTGACCGCGCTCGGCAGCAATACGAATCCGCCGATGGCGATGGCCATCGCCGCGGCGATGGAGAGCATATACTGGAACGTGGTGGGAGGTTTGATCCCCTCTCCCGCGGCCGCCCGGTCGGCCGACCACATGAGGGTGCGATAGCCCACCACCAGCGCGTCGATCAAGGCCGGGGTGCCGCGGATGATGGGGAGCCGCAACAGGCGGTGGCGCTGTGTGAGGGGAATCCAGGGTTTCTTCTGGACCTCGATTTCCCCGTCGGCCAGGCGCACGGCGGTGGCATAGCCCTTCCGCCCGCGAATCATCACCCCCTCGATGACGGCCTGGCCGCCATAGGAAAAATGTTCCTCGGCCATGGCCGGGGCCGCCCCCTAGGCTCCAGCTGACTTCTTGGCCTTTTCCTCGGCCTGCTTCTTCTGATACCTTGCGTAGCGCTGGACGAACCGCTCGACCCTCCCCTCGGTGTCCACGATCTTCTGCCTGCCCGTGTAGAAGGGGTGGCACTTGGAGCAAATCTCCACGCGGATGTTCGGCACCGTCGCCCGGGTGACGAACGAATTGCCGCACGCACAGCTCACTTGCGCCGTAACATACTTGGGGTGAATGCCCTGCTTCATCTTCGGACTCCCGCAGTGATTACCCGCCCCACACCAGCCCGATGATACCCGACAGGGGAGAGAGATGTCAAGCAATCCCTGGGGTGTACGTCTAGAGTTACCATGACAAAGGTAACAGGTGGGGAGGAACTGCTGGCTTTCCCCTTCCATCTTGCCGCGGGACAAATACAATCTGGGGGGCATGAGCGCCGCTTTCTTCGCCTCGTTCCGGGTGGATCGAACATCGAGCCCTGGGGCCGGACCTCGAGAGCGCGTTTCTCTCATATCCGGCGGCCTGAAAATAGGCTACCGCTTCCCTTTATCGCGCCCGCGCTTCCCGCCTTGCAGGGCGGCGGCCCTTCCCGCGGCCTCCCGCAACACTGATTGCGCTTCCTTCCCTTCCTCCGTGTTCGGGACCCGCAGGGCCAGCCATTCCAATTCTTGCGTGCCCTTCTTCACCTGCCCGAGGCGGATGAGGGTATAGGCGCGGTGGAGGCGCGCCCTGTGCAGCTGAGGATTCAGCGCCAGGGCTCGGTTGAAGCTCCCCAGGGCCGCGCGATACCGCTTGAGTTGATACTGGGCGAACCCGAGGGCGTAGTAGGGCTGGCCGGAGGTGGGATCCGCGGCCGCCCATTGTTTGCAGGCGCCCACCGCTTCCTGGTAGCGCTTGGTGGAGAGCAGAAATTCTGCGAGCTGCCCCTTGAGCTTGGCGTCGCTCGGGTCGGCGCGGACCGCATTGCGCATGTCCTCTATCACCTGGTCGATGTCGCCCTGCTGCTGGTGTATGTCGCGCAGGAGCAAGAATATCTTTGGCTCCCTGGGGTTGATCTTGGCGGCTTTGCGCGCGTAGGTCTCCGCCTCCTTCAGCTTGCCCTCGTCGTATAGCACCTCGGCCAGGCCGGCCTGGTGGTGAAAGAGGGTCGGAGAGAGCCGCACCGCCTCTCGGAAGGCGGCCTCCGCCTTGTCCAGCTTGCCCAGTTCCTTGTAGGTTACGCCCAGGTTGTAGTACATGGGGCCGCTTCCGGGCATGAGTTCCAACGCCCGTTCGCTGGCCGTGACCGAATTCTCCAGCCGCTTGCGCCTCTCCTCCGACACCCGGGCATACTCCCCCATCTTGCCTTCGGCGTAGGCGAGCTGATAGTAGGCGAGGGCCGAGTAGGGAGATAGCTCGGTGGCCCGTTTCGCCATCGCCGCGGAGAGCTGTATCCAGGTCAGCGCCTCCTGCAGTTTGGCCTCTGCGGTCGTCTTGTCACCCTGCCGGGCGGCCGCGTTTCCCTCTCTCTCGGCCTTCTGGGAGAGGGCGGCCGCGTGCTCCGAGGCGCGCACCATCAGCGAGGCCTGCACCGGGGTGATCACCACCCACGCCAAGATCGCGAACACTCCTATACCTATCACCGCCGCCACCGCCACCCCGGGCGCACTCAGCGGGTGAAACCGCCACTCGGCGACGGGCCCCACCGCGCCCCTCTGTTGCCCTTCTCCTCTCTTCTTCCGCCTTCGCGCGTCTCTCTTCGCTCGTTCCGGGGCCGCCGGTTGCGTTTCCGCTGCGGGCGTGAGTTCCTTCTGCCCGCGGTTCGCCACCACCAGCATCCCCAGCCAGAGCCAGAAGAACGTGACGGGGCCGGTCTGCCGGAAAGTAACCCCGAAGAAGTTCTGGAAAAGGAAGGCGAGGTAGCCGATCAATATCGCCAGGCCCACGCGGCGCCAGCCGGTCTCCCGGCCCCGCCAGTAGAGCCGCACGGCCGCGGCGAGGGCCGCCGCCAGCAGGGCGAGGAAGAGGATGCCGCCGACGAGGCCCAGCCCTGACAGCACCTGGAGGTATTCGTTGTGGGCATAGGCCGGCGCGAAGAGCCCCTGCCTCTGTGCGGGGCTCTGGCGATACCATTCCGCGGCCATCTTCCGGAGCGAGACCATCCTGAAGTTGCCGTAGCCGCGGCCCACCAGGGGAGACTCGCGGAAGATGGCGTAGGCCGTGCGCCAGTGGAGTTCCCGCTCCTTGGCGTAGGGGTCCTGAAAGTGCAACACTTTCTGCACGCGCGCCTGCTGTGTGGGTGGCATGTGGCGGTAGACGAGCATCCCCGCTCCTCCCGCCAGCAGTGCCCCCGCGGCCAGTCCCGGAATCGCCCAACGCATCACCCTGCGCCCGCCGCGCGCGAGTGCCATCAGCGCCGCGATCAGAGCTCCCACTATCATGCCGATGAGTCCTGACATGGTGTAAGAAAGCAAGAGCGAGACCAGCATGGCGAGCGCGAGCAGCGAAAAGACGAGCGTCCTCGCCCACCTCCAACGGCCGCCGCCTTCTCCCTCCGGCCGGAGAGGCCAGGCGAGGGCGACCGCGATCGGTATCAACAGGATCAGGTAGCCACCGAGAAACGTCGGGTTGCCGAGGAAAGAGAAGACGCGCGTGATCTCCTTCATGGTGTAGGAGATGAAGTCGTGGCCGGTCGCCTGGGCAAAGGCGTAGGCGCTCACCGGTATGGAGCCGAGCGCGGCCGCGATCATGACCCGCGTCGCCTGGCGCAGGCTTCGCAGGGTTACGACCGCGAGCAGGTAGATGCCCACATTGGCCGCCAGGCGGGCGAACTCGGAGATCGCGACATAGCGGAATTGCGCATAGGTGATGGAGACGGCCGCCCATGCCGCAAAGATCAGCACCAGCAGGTTCAGCCGGGAGCGCACCCAGGTGAGCCGGCCGCGGGCCAGCCCCGCCAC
>WFSF01000098.1 GCA_015486155.1 Armatimonadota bacterium | reverse complement strand
TTCCCTCGCCTCGCGGAGTGCGTTGTAGATTTCTTGGGAGCCGGCCGCGGAGCCGCCCGGGCTGTTGACCCGCAGGAGGATGGCCTTGATGTGCCGGTCGCTCTCGGCGCGCTCGGGCTGGCGGGCACCATGGGAGGCATGAGCGAGCTGAAGTCCTCCGATGCCGAGATCGCCCTCATCCGCGTGCACGGCGTCATCACCGCGGGGGCCTCCGAGTTCTCTCCGTTCGGAGGCCAGACCATCGGCTCCGATGACATCGTGGGCCAGATCAAGCGCGCCGAGAGCGACCGGCACATCAAGGCCATCCTCCTGCGGGTCAACAGCCCGGGCGGCTCCGCGGCCGGCTCCCAAGAAATCTACAACGCACTCCGCGAGGCGAGGGAAAAGGGCCTCAAGGTGGTGGTCTCCATGGCCGACATGGCCGCCTCCGGCGGGTACTACATCTCCGCCCCCGCGGACAAGATCTACGCCAATCCCGCCACCCTCACCGGCTCCATCGGCGTGATCGCCATGCACCAGGACCTCACCGGCCTGCTTCAGAAGGTGGGCGTCAAGCCGGAGACCATCAAGAGCGGAAAGCTGAAGGACATGTTCTCCCCCTTCGCCCCGCTCTCCGACGACGCCCGCTCCGTGATGAAGGGGGTGATCATGGAGGTCTACGACCAGTTCGTGAAGGCGGTCGCCGACGGCCGCCACATGCCCGTGGATGAGGTCAAATCCCTCGCCGACGGCCGCGTCTACACCGGCCAGCAGGCGGTGGAAAACGGCCTCGCCGACGAACTCGGCGGGCTCTCGGAGGCCCTGCGGGGGGCCATGAAACTCTCCGGCGCCAAAAGCACCGCCTACCGCGAGTACGGCGGTCCGCCCTCCCTGCTGAAGAGGCTGCTCGGCTCCCGGTCCCGGGTCGCCGGCCCCTCCCTGGAGACGCGGCTCCCCGGCGGCATGCTCTACGATCCCTTCGTCGCCCAGCTGGTGTGGGGGGAGCCGGTGCAGGAGCTGCCCACCCCGTGATTCCTCCCATGTCCCCCGCCGCCGGACAGGAGACGGCCCTTTGAGCGGAACGACCCGCAAACTGCTGCTGATAGACGGCAACAGCTTGCTCTATCGCGCCTTCTTCGCGCTCCCCCCCCTCACCAACGCCCAGGGGGAGATGACCAACGCGGTCTACGGCTTCACCAACATGCTGTTCCGGCTGATCGAGGAGGAGCGGCCGGACATGATCGCGGTCGCCTTCGACCGCCCCGAGCCCACCTTCCGCCACGAGGCCTTCGCCGACTACAAGGCCACCCGCCCTAAGACCCCGGACGAGCTCGCCTCCCAGATCGAGATCGCCAGGGAGGTGCTGGAGGCGATGCACATTCCCGTGTGCGAGGCGCCCGGCTTCGAGGCCGACGACGTGATCGGCACTCTCGCCTCCCAGGCAGAGGCCGCGGGCCACCAGGTGCTGGTGGTCACCGGGGACCTGGACGAGCTCCAGCTGGTATCCGACCGCGTCTCCGTGATGGTCACCCGCCGCGGCATCTCGGACACCAAAGTGTACGACGTGGAGGCGGTGAAGGAACGATACGGTTTCGGGCCGGAGCGCCTGCCCGACTTCCGCGCCCTGCGCGGCGATCCCTCGGACAACATCCCCGGCGTCCCCGGCATCGGGGAAAAGACCGCCGCCGCCCTCATCAAACGCTATTCCTCCCTTGAAGAGGTGCTCGCACATGCGGAGGAGGTCACCCCCGCCCGCATCGGCGCCGCCCTGGAGACTTACGCCGACCTCGCGCGGCAGGCCAAGGATCTCTCCCTCATCGCGCGCGAGGCCCCGGTGACCTTCGATCCCGACGAGTTCGCGCTCCGGCCGCCCGACCGCGAGAAACTGATCGCGCTCTTCCGCCGCCTCGACTTCCGCACCCTGGCCGCCCGCATCGCGCAGGAGGCGGGCGAACCCGCGGCCCCGGCCCCGCCGCCGGACGAGCCGCGCCACATCTCCACCATCGCGGAGGCGAAGAGGCTCGCCCGCGCCCTCCGGGGCGCGAAAGAACTCGCGCTCCACGCGGTCTCGGAGGGGGGCGCGCCCCTGCGCTCCGAATTGCTCGCCCTGGCGCTCCTCGCCCCCGAGGGCCCCGTGGTCCTCTCGCCGCGGCCCGGCGCGCGCGCCTCGCTGGAAAAACTGCTCGCCCCTCTTAAGCCCCTGCTGGAGTCGGCGGAGGTGGAGAAAGTGGGGCATGACCTGAAGCGCACGGGCCTGTTGCTCTCCCGGCGCGGGATCGCGCTCCGCGGCTTCGCCTTCGACACCATGCTCGCCGCCTATCTGGTCAACCCCGGCCGCCGCACCAAGGACCTGGACGCGCTCGCCTTCGAGTACCTGGACGCCTCCGCGGAGCCCGGCGGAGACGGGGCCGCCCCCGGCCAGCTCACCCTGGGCGAGCCCGCTCCCTCCGCGGCCGCCGCCCGCGCCCTCCGCCACATCACCGCGCTCCGCCCCCGCCTCACCGAACTGCTGCAGAACACCGAGCAGGAGCACCTGCTACACGAACTCGAAATGCCGCTCATCCCCGTGCTCCTGGATATGGAGCTGACCGGCATCGCGGTGGACACGGAGGTGCTCTCAGATCTCTCCGCGCAACTCGGCGCGCGCATCAGGGAGTTGGAGACGGAGATCTACGCGCTGGCGGGGGAGGAGTTCACCATCTCCTCCCCCAAGCAGCTGCGCCGCATTCTCTTCGAGAAACTGGGGCTGCCCCCCGACAAGACCCGACGCACCAAGACCGGCTACTCCACCGACGCCGAGGTGCTGGCGGGCCTCAGCGACCACGAGATCGTGGCCAAGATCCTGGAATACCGCGAGGCGACCAAGCTCAAGTCCACCTATCTGGACGCCCTGCCCAAACTGGTGGACCCGGAAACCGGCCGGCTGCACACCTCCTTCAACCAGGCGGGGACGGCCACCGGCCGGCTCTCCTCCAGCGACCCGAACCTGCAGAACATCCCCATCCGCACCGACCTGGGGATGCAGGTGCGCCGCGCCTTCGTACCCGGACACCCGGGCTGGACGCTGCTCTCCGGCGATTTCTCCCAGATCGAGCTGCGCATCCTCGCCCACATCACCGGGGACGAGAACCTGATCGCGGTCTTCCAGCGGGACGAGGACCTGCATCGCGCCGCGGCCGCCGAGATCTTCGGCGTGGCTCCGGAGGAGGTGACCGCCAGGCAGCGTTCCTTCGCCAAGATGGTGAACTTCGGCATCCCATACGGCATCAGCGAGTTCCGTCTGGCGCGGGAGATGGGCATCTCCGTCGAGGAGGCGCACCGCTACGTCCAGCGCTATTTCAATCGTTTTCCCCGGGTGCGCGAATTCGTCAGGGAGACCCCCCAGCGGGCGCGGGAGACCGGGTATGTAAAAACCCTGCTGGGCCGGCGGCGCTACCTCCCCGGGCTCAAGGACCGCCAGGCCAACCGCCGCGCCGCGGCCGAGCGGGCCGCGGTGAACGCGCCCATCCAGGGCAGCGCGGCCGACATCATGAAGCTGGGAATGCTGAAGGCCTGGGACGCCCTCCGCGCCCGGGAGCTGCGGGCCAAGATCCTGCTCCAGGTGCACGACGAACTGCTGCTGGAGGCGCCCGAGGAGGAACTCGAACCCGCCGCCGCCGCCCTCCGCGAGGCCCTCTCCACCGCCTACCCCCTCGTCGTCCCCCTCAAGGTGGACCTGAAGGCCGGCCCCAACTGGCTGGAGATGAAGCCGCTGTAGCGCAGGCGCCGCTACTCACGTCCCCTCACCTCTCTCCCGTCTTTCTCCTACATCCCCTCCTGCATCCCCTCGATGCGGGCCGCGTACTCCGCCACCAGCGCCTCCGCCCGCCCCTGATCGGGGCTCTCGGCCCGCACGTGGAGGGTGGGGGCGGTGACATCCGGCAGCACCAACACCCATCCGGTGTCGAGAAACACCTTGATGCCGTCGAGCTGCTCGGTCCTCTGGTCCTGGGTCTCCTCGTGGAGCCGCCTCATCACCATCCCCTTCCGCTCCCAGGGGCAGGCGACGTCCGCGGTCGCCCGGTGGTACTGGGGCAGGCGGGCGCGCACCTGGCTCAACTTCTCCCCGCGCTTGCTCAGCAACTCCAGCAGCTTCCCCACCGAGACCATGGCGTCGAAGGCGGGTAGAAACCGCGGAAAGATGAATCCGCCGTCGGTGTCTCCCGCAAAGGCCACCTCCGGGTCCGAGCCGGCCTGCTCCATCAGCGAGCGCGCGTCCGCCTTGGTGCGCACCGCGTCGCCGCCGCGCGCCGCGCACACCTCCTCCACGCCGGAGGTCGCGGTGAACGGCACCGCCACCCGCGTGCCCGGCCCGCCCTGGGCCAGCACCAGGTCCACCATCGCCAGCAGCAAGTCGTCTCCCACCAGCGGCTCCCCCTGCTCGTCAATCGCCGCGAACCGGTTCCCGTGCGCGCCCACCAGCAATCCCACATCCGCGTGCACCGCCTTGAGCACCTCCCCCAGGGAGGCCAGGCGCTCCTTCCGCTCCAGCCAGGCCTGGTGGGCGCGGGTGGGGTCGATGAACGCGTTGAGCGCGGTGCACTCGCACCCCAACCTCCCCAGCACCATCGGCATCAGCATACACAGCGGGCCGTAGGCGTAGTCTATCACCAACTTCGGCCCCCATCGCCGGATCGCCTCCGCATCCACGAAGTCCAGGAATCCCTCCGTGTAGTACTCCATGGTCCGGCCCATGAACTCCAGGTTTCCCACTTCCTCGATGGGGGCCCGGTGGAAATCCTCCCGGAAGAAGATCCCCTCTATCTTCCTCTCCGCCGACCGGCCCAGGTTTCGCCCGCTGGCGTCGAAGAACTCGATCAGGGTCTGGGTGGCATCGGAGGGGGAGACCGCGACGTGCACTCCCGCGGAGGCCCCGGAGATGTGGGTGATGTGCCGCGCCACCGCGGAGGGCATGATCCGCAGGTCCAGCACGTTCGCGCCCACCGACATCAACCCCGCGATGAGCGCCCGCTTCACCATCCGCGACACCAGGTGTGAATCACGGCTGGTGATCACCTGGGCCCCCGGCTCCAGGTAGGCCCCGAACGCCGCCCCCAAACGGGCCGCGTAGTCCGGGGTGATCTCCACGTTCGACAGCCCCCGAACTCCGCTCTCCCCGAAGAGCGTCCCCGGCCACTTCCTGCCCCAGATCAGGCTCATCGTCACCTTCGAGCCGCGCTCGGTCACCTTGTCCGGCCACAGCCGGATGTTGGGCATCACCGTGGTTCCGTCGTCGAGGAGACACCGATCCCCCACCACCGCCCCCTCGTTCACCGTCACACTGCTCTTCACCACCACGTTCCGGCACACGATGGCCCCGTTGATCCGGCTCCCGCGTCCCACGTACACTCCGCTCCAGGTGATGGCGTGGTCCAACACCGTTCCCTCCTCCACAATGTTGTGGTCCCCGATGATGGTGAAGGGCCCCACCTGCGCGCCCGCCTCGATGGTGCAGCCGCGCCCGATCAACACCGGCGGGACGACCCGAGCAGAGGGATGGAGGCGGGTCTGTTCTCCCACCCACACCCCCTCCTCCATCTGCTCCCCGGGCAGCTCCACCC
>WFSF01000097.1 GCA_015486155.1 Armatimonadota bacterium | reverse complement strand
TGCGCCCCTCGCAGCTGCCCGCAGGCCCCCAGCACTTCCGCCCCCCGCGAGCGGCGCACGGCCGCCTTCAGCCCCGCTTCGCGCAGGCGCCTGGCGAGGGCCATCGTGGGGCGCAGGTTGGGCCTTTCGGAGGCGCGGCCGGGGTTTCTGGGGATGAGGTTGACCGCGGCGGGCAGCCCGCGCAGCAGCGCGGCCAGCGCGCGCACCTGCTCGGGGGTGTCGTTGAGCCCGGGCTCGACCACGTATTCGAAGAGCACCTTGCGCCGGGTCCGCGCCACATAATATCGCACCGCATCCATCAGCTCGGCGAGGGGGTGTCTCCGGTTGACGGGGACGAGCTCGCTGCGCAGGGGGTCGGTGGCGGCGTGCAGCGACACCGCGAGAGAGACCTGAATCTCTTCTCCGGCGAGGCGCCTGATCTCATCGGGCAGGCCGCAGGTGGAGATGGCGATGTGGCGGGCGGCGATGCGCAGTCCCCAGGGGTGGTTGAGCAGACGCACCGCGCGCATCACCGCGTCGTAGTTGGCCAGGGGCTCCCCCATGCCCATGAAGACGATGTTGCTGATCCGCCTCGGGTGGACGGCCTGCTGCGCGCGCACCGCCTGCTCCACGATCTCGGCCGCGGTGAGGCTTCTGGTGAGGCCCTGTCGCCCCGTGGCGCAAAACCGGCAGCGGAAGCCGCAGCCGATCTGGCTGGAGACGCAGAGCGTGGTGCGCTTCTGGTGGGGGATGAGGACGGTCTCGATCAGGTGCCGGTCGGCGGTGAGAAAACCGTACTTGGCGGCCCCGTCCGGCGCGGTCCGCTCCTCGCGCAACCGGAGGGCTCCGGAGGAGGCGCGCTCGGCGAGCCGGGTCCGCAGGGCGGCGGGGAGATCGCTCATCTCCGCGAAGTCCGCCCCCCGGTGCAGCCAGGAGAAGAGCTGGCGGGCGCGGTAGCGCGGCTCGCCCAGGTCGGCGAGGAAAGCCTCGAGTTCGTCGGGGAGCAGGCCCAGCAGTGCAGTCATGGCTTGCCTCGAATGGCACGGGGTCCCGTCGGGACGGGACCCCGTGACGATGCGGGTTGAATCTGCGTCGGTCTCAGCTCGCCTCCACCACCAGACAGGTGAGGGTCCGCGAGACATTGGTGAGGCGCTGAATCTTGGCGACGACCAACTGCCCGAGGGATTTGACGTCGCCCGCCTCCGCGTGCACGATCACGTCGTACGGCCCCGTGACCGCGTAGCAGGCGAGCACACCCGGGATTCCCTTGATATGCTTGGCGACGGCCATCGCCTTCCCGGCGTCGGCCTCCACCAGGATCAAGGCCTGCACAGCCTTGGTCTTGGAGCGCGCCATAATAAGGCACCTCCTCTCACAGAGTCCGGGGACCCCGCACTAGTCCCCGTCTTTCGCCTGGACGGCGGGCTCGCCGCTGCCGACGAGGTCCTGCTCGCCCTTCCGCTTGCTGAAAGTGACCGCGATCGCCAAGGCCACCACACACACCAGCACGACCGCCATGCGGCTGACCAGGGACATGGGCTCGGCACCCGGCCGATGCGCCGTCACCATCACCGGCACGGCGAGGATGGCGACCAGATTCATCACCTTGATCAGCGGGTTGAGGGCGGGGCCGGCGGTGTCCTTGAGCGGGTCGCCGACGGTGTCGCCGATCACCGCGGACTTGTGGTACTCGGTTCCCTTTCCGCCGAAGAGCCCGTCCTCGATCTTCTTCTTCGCATTGTCCCATGATCCGCCGGTGTTGGCCATGAAGACGGCCATCAACTGCCCGACGAGAATGGCGCCGGCGAGGTAGCCGCCGAGGGCGGCGGCCCCCGCCTTGGGGTCATGATAGCCGAGCCCGAAGCCGACCAGCAGCGGGGTGGCGATCGCCAGCAGGCCCGGCCCGATCAGCTCCTTCTGGGCGGCGGCGGTGGCGATGGAGACGCACCGGCTGTAGTCCGGCTTGGCCTTCCACTCCATGATGCCGGGGATCTCGCGGAACTGCCGCCTCACCTCCTCCACCAGCAGCGCGGCCGCGCGGCTCACCGCGCGGATGGCGAACGAAGAGAAGAGGAACGGCACCGCGCCGCCGATGAGCAGCCCGACGAACACGGGCGGCGAGTTGACCTGAATCCCTATCAGGTCCAGCCCCGCGTCGCTCACGAACGAGCCGAACAGCGAGGTGGCGGCGAGCACCGCGGTGGCGATGGCGAATCCCTTGGTGAGCGCCTTGGTGGTGTTGCCCACCGCGTCCAGCCGGGCGACGATGCGGTGGGCGGACTCGTTCTCGGTGTCGTCCGCCCTGAGCGCGCCGGACATCTCGAACACGCCGTTGGCGTTGTCGGTGATGGGGCCGAAGGTGTCCATCGCCAGCAGATAGGCGGTGGTGGTGAGCAGCCCCAGGCCCGCCAGGGAGATGCCGTAGAAGGCGAGCACCGGGTCCTCGCCGCTGAAGATGGCGAAGGAGCCGAAGATGGTGGCGGCGATGGCGACGATCGCCCACACGCTGGACTCCATTCCCTCCGCCAGCCCGCTCAGGAGCATGGTGGCGGTGCCGGTGCGGGTGGCGTTCGCGATCTCGGTGACCGGGCCCTTCTCGGTGGAGGTGAAGTGCTCGGTGATCTGCCCGATTATCAGCACCAGCACGATGCCCAGGAAGGTGGCGGCGAAGAAGCGCCAATCGTGGAGATAGGCGAAGGCGACCACGCCGAAGCCGACGGAGGCCAGCGCCGCCGAAGTCCAGAAGCCCACGTTGATGGGGTGCATGGGGTCCATGTCCATGTCATCGCGGCCGCGCACGAACCAGGTGCCGATGATGGAGGCGTAGACGCCGACCGCGCGGACCAGCAGCGGGTAGATGACCAGTTTCACGCCCAGCTCGGGCTTCACTGCGTAGGCGAATACGCCGAGGATGAGCGCGGCCACCAGGGTGACCTCGTAGGACTCGAACACGTCCGCCGCCATGCCCGCGCAGTCCCCCACGTTGTCGCCCACGTTGTCGGCGATGACCGCGGCGTTGCGGGGGTCGTCCTCCGGGATGCCGGCCTCCACCTTGCCCACCAGGTCGGCCCCGACGTCGGCCGCCTTGGTGTAGATGCCGCCCCCGATTCTCATGAACAGCGCGGCCAGACACCCTCCGAACCCGAACCCGACAAGGACCTTCATGGCATTTTCCTTGAACATGATCATGATCAAGGTGGCCCCCAGCAGTCCCAGTCCGGTGGTGAACATGCCGGAGACGGTGCCGGCCTGGAAGGCGATCTCCAGGGCCCTCTTGTAGCTGGTGAGGGCGGCGTTTGCGACCCGAGTGTTGCCTCTCACCGCCAGGCCCATGCCCACGTAGCCCGCGCCGTAGGAGGCGAACACGCCCATGAGGAAGGCGAGCGACACCCCGGCCGCGAGCGTCGCGTTCATCCCCGGCGCGTCTCGGTAGAGGAAGAACAGCCCGATGGTGATGGCGATCACGAACCAGATCATGGTGCGGAACTGACGGCCCAGGTAGGCCATCGCCCCCTGCTGGATGCCCGCGGAGACCTCCTGCATCTCCGCGGAGCCCGGATCGTGGCCGGTGGTCTTCTTCGCCAGAAAAGCCCCGTAGGCCAGGGCGACGAACGAGGACAGGAACACGAGGTAGATGAGCGTCCAGTCCCCCCGGCTGAAGGAGGGGAGGACGACATTCCCCTCGGCCGCGTGCGCAAGGCTGGAGAAGGCGGCGAAGAGCGCCGTCCAGCCAGGTAGATACTTGGACTTCACGATGGCAACCTCCAGAGTAATGTCTATAAGCCGAGGTGATTACTCGGCGTGCTTTACCTCACTTTTCTCGATCTTTGAGACGCCCTCTCCCGCCTTGCCCGAGGCCCCGAAGAGGCGGATGTAGGAGCGGACCAGCTCCTTGGCGGCCTGCTGACCGGGGAGGAGAATCTTGCGCAGGTCCTTTTCGTTGGGCTTCTTGTCCCAGGCCTCCTTTGCTCCCTTGAGGAACACCATGCTGATGGCGGTGGCGACGTTCACCTTGCAGATGCCGATCTTCACCGCCTCCTCCAGGGTGCACTCCTCGGGGCGCAGCTCGATGCCCTTCTCCTCGGCCTCCTTGCGGGTGCGGATGACGCCGCTGCTGCCGTGGCAGACGAGCGGCCTGTCGGTGGCCTTGCGGAGTTCCTCGATGCGGTCGCGCCGCAGAGGCCAGATGTCATCCCACATGCCGTGGATGGAGCCCACCGCCGCCGCGAGCGAGTCCACGCCGGTGCTCTCCACGAAGGATTTTGCCTGGGCGGGGTCCGCCATCAGTTCCTCCACCTTGGCGCCCGCCCGCTCGCGCAGCCATTGGACCTGCTCGGAATGGGACCGCTTGCGGATCTCGGTGACCTCGTCCCAGTTGGTGAAATCCTCGATGAGGGGGATCTTGCCCAGCTCGGCCTCCACGGGGATGCCCACGACATGGGCCATCTCGCAGATCTTCGCGGAGACGGCGATGTTCTCCTCCAGCGGCCGCGCGGAGCCGTCGAACATCAAGGAGGTGAATCCCGCGTGCAGACACTGGACGTTCTGCTCGTAACTGGTGCCGTGGTCGAGGTGGAGCACCACGGGGACGCTGGCCTGGGCGGCCATCGTCTTCACCATCGCGGTGGCCATTTCCAGCCCCGCGTACCGGATCGCCCCCTGACTCACCTGGAGAATGACCGGGGCCCGCTCCTCCTCGGCCGCCTCCACCACCGCCTTCACGCACTCCATGTTGTTGGCGTTGAAGGCCCCCACTGCGAACCCTTCCGCCTGCGCCTGTTGCAACAGATCCTTTGATGTGACCAGTGCCATTCGCGTATTCCTCCTATCCGCCTTCTCGCGAGAGTGATAACGTATTCCCTTGACCGCGCCCACCCATACGCGCGGGCGCGATGTGCTGCCTCATTCGTCTCGCACTTCGTCCCCGAGGTATCCGCCGCCCCGGCCTAGGCGTCGGCCGCCGGCTGGCGCGAGGGAGAGGGCTGCGCCGCCCCCACCAGGGCGGTGCGCAGCGCCGTCTGGTCGCCGGGGCTGGCGACCCCGATCACCGTGTCCCCGGCCCGCAGTCGGGTGGCCCCGCCCGGCAGCAGGATATGGTCCTCGTGGATCACCGCGGCGAGCACGCACTCGCCCGGCAGGGATATCTCCTGGACCATCTTGCCCGCCGCCGGAGAATCCTCCGTGAGTTCTACGGCGACGATGACGATATTTCCTCTCTTGAGCGCGCTGAAGAAGAGCGCCTCCCCGGTCTCCACTTCCTGCTCGATGAGGCTGTAGATGATGGCGGTGCTGGACACCGTCTCGTTGATGCCGAGCAGATGGAAGAGCCCTTCGTTCTTGGGGTTGTTCACCCGCGCCACCTGGCGAGGGACCAGGAAGTGGCGCTTGGCCATCTGGCACACGACCAGGTTGTCCTCGTCGTGGCCGGTGACCGCGGCGACGCAATCGGCGCGGCTCATGCCGACATCGTGCATCACCCGCACCTCGCACCCGTCGCCCGCCACGATGGAATCCCCGAACTCCGCCTTCAGACGGGCGACCCGGGCCCCGTCGCGCTCTATCAGGGTGACCTCGTGCCCCTCGGCGAGCAACTGCCGAGTGAGGTAATAGCCGACTTTTCCCGCTCCTACGATAATCACATACATGCTGCACGCTCCGCGGCCTCCGCCCCTGGGGGAGGGAGAGGCGCTAGGACTCCTTGTCCGCTCCCTCAGGCTTCTCCTTGATCAAGTCAAGGTATTCCGTGCAATGGCGGAGGGGTACGCCGAAGAGGAGGTCCTGGAAGATGCCGGTCACGATGGCGGTGGTGCAGACTGTTTCGATGTCCGCGTCCCGGTAGGCCTCGGCGCGGATGGGGTCATACACCCTGGCGAGGACTTTGGGGACGTGGAAGCGATGCCGGGCGATCTGGGCGGCGACGATGTTGGTGTTGTCTCCGCTGGTGACGCCGACGAAGGCGTCCGCGTTCTCGATGCCGGCCTGACGCAACGCGTCCTGGTCTATACCGACCCCCACCACGGTCTCGATGCTGAAGTCGTCCCCCAGCCTCTGGATCGCCTTGTCGAAGGCCGCGGGGTCGCGGTCCACCACCGCCACTTCGTGGCCCGCGCGGGCCAGCAACGCGGCCAGCGTAGACCCAACGCGTCCACAGCCGAGGATCACCACCCTCACCGCACTCTCCTCCCGGTAGCACCTGTACAAATCATATGTCGCACGCCTCTGATTACACGCCGAAAGCCCGCCGGCCCGCGCTTACGGAAACAACCGGCGTCCGCACGCTGCGAACACCGGCCCACGGCAGCACGAATTTCTCCGACAGGCAATCCTCAAAACCCGCCGCCAGACGACACCCTCGCGGCGCTCCGGGAAGTATAGCACTACCCCGCGGCGGGCGCAACGGCGAAAAATGCCCCTCTGAGAGCGCATTCCGCCATCACCGGACCGAACACGCTTCCCCTCGCGGGCAGAGAGGCGACGCAGACCGCAGCCCGTTCTGCTTCTCCTGCGTAGCCCTTTGGGCTCCGAAGCCTTGCGCGAAGGAGGCTTGGCGAAGCAGGGCGGCGGGGCAGCGA
>WFSF01000096.1 GCA_015486155.1 Armatimonadota bacterium | reverse complement strand
CGCGCCCTCCGGATCCAGGCGGCGGTGAGGCCCCGGGCGTGCACTTGTTCGGCGAGCCGCTGGTACACGGCCCGCTTGTAGGGCACCAGGACGTTGATGGAATCGCGCTCGATGAGACGGTACCGGCGGGCCACCTCGGCGAAGTCCTGCCTCCGGATCGCCTCCAGCAGCTCGGGCCGCTTCTGCTCCGGCCGCGCCAGCTGGTAGAAGGTGCGGTAATACTCCTCGAACAGCGCGGGAGAGGTGATGTCCATGCCCGCCGGTACCGTCTCATCGAGCGCGATTCCATCAACGTCCTGGTGCCCTACAAGCGGGCCGTGTACCAGCGGCTCGCCGAACAAGTGCACGCCCGGGGCCTCACCGCCGCCTGGATCCGGAGGGCGCGCCCTTACACCGTCGGGATCTATCGCCCCAGGCGCGGCGCGGAGGAGGACGCGGTGTGGGCCTGGCTGGAGCCGGCGCCGGTGGCGAGGGGCGCACAATCCGATGAATGGTTCATCTACACCAACGAAGAAGGTTACAATCGTTCTCTCGGACTGATGCCGGACGACGCCCCGTCCGTCTGGCTGGTCTGACGAACACTGGAAGGAGGTGAGCACCATGTGTGAGATCGAGCCTGACCCCGAAGCGCGTTCCCGTTCCATGTCCCACGAAAGGAGGATGCCATGAAACCATCGCCTCAGATTCTCGAGGTGTGGGGCGAGCTGGCCTGCTTCACGCGGCCGGAGCTGAAGGTGGAGCGGTTCAGCTACCCGGTGATGACGCCCTCGGCGGCGCGGGCGGTGTACGAGGCCGTCTACTGGAAGCCCCAGTTCCGCTGGCAGGTGACGAAGATCGAGCTGCTGGAGGAACCACGCTACATCGCGCTGCGTCGCAACGAGGTGAAGGGAAAAGCGCCGTCGCCCCGCACCATCGGCCAGTGGATGGCGGGCAAGGCGGACCCCCAGCCGTTGTGGGCCGACGGCGAGGAGGAGCAGAGCGGCCGCACCCAGCGCCAGACGATGGCGCTGAGAGACGTTCGCTACCGCCTGCACGCCGAGATTCGCCCCTGGCCGGGCCACGAGGACAAACTGCCCGCCTACGAGGCCCAGTTCCGCCGGCGCGCCGCCCGCGGCCAGTGCATCTACCAGCCCTACCTGGGCTGCCGCGAGTTCCCGGCCTATTTCCGCCTGGTCGAGAACGATGACGCGCAACCGCCCCCGAAAAGCCTGGACCTGGACCTGGGTCTCATGCTCTACGACGTCTTCGACCTCTCCAGGCCGGGCGCTGACCACGATGAGCCCGTGGTGAGCGTCTTCCGGGGGCGCGTCTCCGGGGGTGTGATGCAGGTCCCCGACTATCACGACGACGCCGTGCTGAAGGGCGTGTGGGAGGGACAGCGATGCTGAATCTCCTGGTGAAGTACGCCGAGGACCACGGGCTTGCTCTCCCCCCCGGATTCGCCCCCAAAACCGTCCGCTGGGCGATCATCTGCGACTCCAACGGCCGCTTCCAGCAG
Source organism: Armatimonadota bacterium (assembly GCA_015486155.1). Classification (GTDB taxonomy): domain Bacteria; phylum Armatimonadota; class Hebobacteria; order Hebobacterales; family Hebobacteraceae; genus S016-27. The sequence continues at coordinate 5,074 of WFSF01000096.1, read as the reverse complement.
GTCGTCGAGCTGGGCGACACCACGCAGAAACGCAACCGCGGAATGACGTTCCCGAAATGCCCCGACCTGCACCCGTCCGTCGTCGCCGCGGGCGACAAGGGGGAGCGCAGGTCCCATTTCCTCGTCGAGACCGCCCAGGTGGCGGCCCTCTACGGGGTGGAGCCGGAGGACGCCAAGCTCGCGAGCAAGCATCGCTACTTCGTGAAGCTCCTGCAGGAGGCGAGCCCCACCATGCCGGAGATCGCGGCCGCGGCCAGGATGCTGGAGGATCCAGACGAGCTTGCCCGCATCCGCGCCGCCCTGGAAGCCCACAAGGCGCGGCCGATTGACAGCGTCACCATCGCGGTGGAGGGCACATTCCTGGTGGAATCCGAGGCCTGGCACGAATGGTGGCGAGGCTGGCATGAGAAACTGACCGCGCGCGGCGCGGAGGCCCGCCCCATGCGTTGCCTGGTCACCGGAGAGCTGACGCCTCCGCTGGAGAAACACCCGAAGATCAAGCGGCTGGGGGGACAGCCGTCCGGAGATGCCCTCATCTCCTTCGACAAGTCGGCCTTCCAGTCGTACGGACTGAAGGCCTCCGCCAATGCGGCCGTATCGGAGGACGCCGCGGCCGCCTATGCCGCCGCCCTCAACGACCTGGTGTCCCACCACTCCCAGCGCCTCGCCGGAGACCTGCGTATCCTCCACTGGTTCGCGGCCGCCGTCCCGGAGGAGGACGATCCCCTGGGCTGGCTGGAGGGCGGGGAGGAAACGGCCGAGCTCGATGCGCAGGCCCGGGCGAGAAAACTGCTGCAGTCCATCCGCACCGGCGAGCGCGCCGATCTGGGGGACAACCAGTATTACGTGCTCACGGTTTCCCCCATGGCGGGCCGCATCATGGTGCGGGACTGGATGCAGGGACGGTTCGAACAACTCGTGGCCAACATCGACGCCTGGTTCGACGACCAGGGGATAGTTCGCCGCGAGGGGACGGGAAAGGCGCCGCCCCCGAAGTTCCGGGCGGTGCTGGGGGCGCTGGTGCGGTCCCTGGACGATCTCCCCTCGCCCCTGGTGGCTCGCCTGTGGCGGGCGGCGGTCAACGGCGACCCCATCCCGCGGGAGGCGCTTTCCATGGCCATCCACCGGATGCGCGCCGACATCGTCAGCGACCAGGCGCCCAATCACGCCCGCATGGGCCTGATGAAAGCATATCACCTGCGAAAGGAAGGAGGTTCACCGATCATGCCTCACCTCAACGAAGACCATCCCCACCCCGCCTATCACTGCGGGCGGCTGATGGCCGTGTACGCGGCGCTCCAGTACGCCGCCCAGGGCGACGTGGGGGCCGGCGTGGTGCAGCGCTACTACGCCGCGGCCAGCGCCACCCCGGGGCTCATCCTGGGGCGCATGGCCCGCCTCAGCCAGTTCCACCTGAACAAGCTGGAGGGCGGGCTCGCCCACTACTATGAGGGCAAGCTTGCCGACATCTGGGCCCGCATCGGAGATGCGCCGCCCGCCACCCTCGACCTGGAGGAGCAGAGCCTGTTCGCGCTCGGCTACTACCAGCAGATGGCCGCCGACCGGGCGGGCAAGTCGAACAAAACAAACAGCGACGAGAACACAAAGGAGGAGAACCATGAGTGAGCCGATCGCCAACCGCTGGGAATTTCTCTACTTCTTCGACTGCGAGAACGGAAACCCCAACGGCGACCCCGACGCGGGAAACGCCCCTCGCATTGACCCCGAGGACCTGCACGGCCTCGTCTCCGATGTCGCCCTCAAGCGTCGGGTGCGCAACTATGTCCAGGCCGCCAGGGACAACACCATGCCCTACGCCATCTTCGTGGAGCACGCCACCAACCTCAACCGGCCCATCACGCGCGCCCACGAGGAGACCGAGGGCGGCTTCACCCCCGGCAAGGGCGCGCCGAAGAGCAAGGTGGAAAAGGCCCGCCGGTGGATGTGCGAGCACTTCTACGACGTGCGCACCTTCGGCGCGGTGATGAGCACCGGCCCCAACGCCGGCCAGGTGCGCGGCCCCGTCCAGTTCTCCTTCGCTCGCTCCCTCGACCCGGTGCTGCCCATGGACGTCTCCATCACCCGCATGGCGGTGGCGGAGGATGTGCGGGGAGCCAAATCCAGCGAGGACCTCGCAAAATGGGAGGCCGAGCAGCCGGAGGACAAGCTCCGCACCATGGGGCGCAAGGCCCTGATCCCCTACGGCCTCTATGTGGCCAAGGGATTCATCAGCGCCCACCTGGCGCGGGGGACGGGCTTCTCCGACGAGGACCTGCGGCTCCTCTGGGAGGCGTTGCTGAACATGTACGACCACGACCGCTCCGCCAGCAAGGGCATGATGTCCTGCCGCAAGCTGGTGGCCTTCAAGCACGTGGGCACCGACTCCGACCCCGAGCAGCGGGCCCGCCAGGCGGTGTTGGGGTGCGCGCCCGCCCACGAGCTGCTGGACCTGGGCAAGATCGTGGAGGTGGAGCGCGCGGGCGATCCCGAGAAGCCCCCGCGGAAATTCGAGGACTATTCCATCGAGGTACACCGCGACCGCGTTCCGGCCGGGATCGAGGTGTATGAGGACTACGCCCTGTTGAACGGAGCATGACGGGAGGAGGCGACGATGCCGCGTTCGGATGAGCAATCGCCGTTTGCGCGGGACGGACCGGCCCTGGAGCCGGTGCCGATCTCGGCGCTGGCCCAGTACAGCTACTGCCCGCGCCGCTGTGCGCTGATACACGTGGAGCAGACCTTCGACGAGAACCTGTACACGCTCAGGGGGCGGCTGTTCCACGAACGGGTTCACGAGATCGGGGAGGAGGTCCACGAGAAGCTGCGCATCGAGCGCGGGGTCTCGCTCTGGTCGGAGAGGCTGGGGCTGATCGGGAAGGCCGATGTCGTCGAGTATCACTACGGCCCCTCGGGAGACGAGATTCCCTATCCCGTGGAGTACAAAGTCGGCCCCCGAAAGGACGAGCCGCACGCGCCGGTTCAGCTGTGCGCGCAGGCGATGTGCCTGGAGGAAATGACCGGAAAGCGGGTGCCGAGGGGAGCGGTGTACTACCACCGCTCCCGGCGGCGGCGCGAGGTGGTCTTCGACAAGGCCTTGCGGGCGCGGGTGCGCGCCGCCACGGAGGCGGTGCGGGATCTCCTCGTCCGCCGCCTGGTGCCTCCGCCGCCGAACGACGACCGCTGCCGGCACTGCTCCCTGCGGGAGTCGTGTCTCCCCCGCGCCGCGGGCGAACCGGAGAGGCTGGCCGCCCTGAGGGCGGCCGTATACGAAGCCGAGGAGGCCGAGGAGGAGCCATGAAACCCCTGCTCAACACTCTCTACGTGACCACGGAGGGCGCCTATCTCCACCTCGACCACGACAACCTGAGGGTGGAGGTGGAGCGGGAAACCCGGCTCCAGGTGCCCCTCCACCATCTGGGCGCCGTGGTCTGCTTTGGCGACGTCATGATCACCCCGTCCCTGCTCGCCAAGTGCGCCGAGGAGGGGCGGACGGTGGTGTTCCTCAGCCCTTCCGGGAGATTTCGCTGCCGCGTGGTGGGGCCGGTCTCCGGGAACGTGCTGCTCCGGCAGGCCCAGTACCGGGCCGCGGCGGAGGAGGAGAAATGCGCGGGCATCGCGCGGGCCATAGTCGCCGGCAAGATCCGCAACTCCCGCGAGTCGCTCCTCCGCGGCGCCCGCGACGCCAGGCGCGAGGCCGACGAGGATGCCCTGCGGGCGGCCGCGAGAGAGCTCTCCCGGTTGCTCAAAGCGCTGCAAGAGACCGACGACCTGGACGAGATCCGCGGACACGAGGGCGCGGCCGCCCGCTCCTACTTCGGCGCGTTCAGCCATCTGGTTCGGGAGGACTACCGCGCGGACTTCCACATGGACAAGCGGACGCGGCGTCCCCCGCGGGACCGGCTCAACGCGCTGCTGTCCTTCCTCTACGCGCTGATACTGAACGACTGTCTGGCCGGTGCGCAGGGCGTGGGGCTGGACCCGCAGCTGGGGTTCCTGCACGCCCTGCGGCCCGGCCGCCCCGCCCTGGGGCTGGACCTGATGGAGGAGCTGAGGCCCGTGCTCGCCGACCGCCTGGCCCTCACCCTGATCAACCGGGCGCAGCTCAACGCCGGAGACTTCATCGAGCGGACCGGCGGCGCGGTGGAGTTCAGCGATGAAGCCCGCAAGAAAGTCGTGGTGGCCTATCAGCAGAGAAAACAGGATACGGTGCTGCACAAGGCCCTGGACGAGAAAGTCCCCCTGGGGCTCGTCCCCCACGTGCAGGCCCGGCTCCTGGCGCGGCACCTGCGCGGCGACATCGCGGAATATCCTCCCTTCCTCTACCGCTGACCACGGAGGACGAAATGAACTTGCTGGTTACCTACGACGTGGCGACCGACACCCCGGAAGGCCAACGGAGATTGCGCCGGGTGGCCCAGGAGTGCAAGAGGTTTGGGCAGCGGGTGCAGAAATCTGTCTTCGAATGCCGCGTGGACGAGATGGGCAGAGAGCGCTTGATATCTCGTCTGCTCGACTGCATAGACGAAAGCGAAGACAGCCTGCGCATCTATCGCCTGCCTGAGCCGAGAGAACGCAACGTGGAGGTCTATGGGCTTGACCACTACATTGACTTCAGCGGTCCACTCATCGCCTGAGCGGACCGGCGAACCCCAAGCGGTCTCCATTTTCCCGGGAGGTTCGCCACCCCAGGAAAATGAGGGAACTTACGTGATATTTCGCTCCCGAATCGGTCCGGGGCGCGCGCTCTCCTCCACCGCAGAAGGAGGTTCGCCGAAATCGGGTGAAAAAGTGAGGAATCTCCTGGCTTCATGAGCCAGGAGTTACACCCGGCCTCCGGGCCGGGTGAGGATTGAAACACGGCGAGATCATCGCCAACACCGGCGGCTCCGCCGTTACACCCGGCCTCCGGGCCGGGTGAGGATTGAAACCCACGCGGGCCTCGAGTTGCTCCGCCGCGGCCTCGCGTTACACCCGGCCTCCGGGCCGGGTGAGGATTGAAACATTGGGTATGTACTTGCCCTCCGATTCAGTGACGCGTTACACCCGGCCTCCGGGCCGGGTGAGGATTGAAACT